>CBDAFK010000266.1:0-6828 GCA_965195235.1 uncultured Desulfobacterales bacterium
CCAACCGGTCTTTATGTCCTTTGCCACGGCGGATATGAACCCGTTTGAGCCCGGCATCAATATCACCGACTTGAAGAGATAAGGCTTCTTCTAAACGAAGTCCCATTGAGTAGGTGGTTAATAAAAAAACACGATAGCGTAATTTTCGTGTTGTCCCAATGAGCCGCTCTATTTCAACAGGAGTAAGAATATCAGGTATTGTATGGATTTTGGGAGGCTTTATAATATTAACCCATTGCCAATCAAGTTTAAGCACATACCGCCAATAGAATTGCAGGCCATTTCGATCTATTTTGACTGTGCTCCATGAGTGGGTCTCAACCAGTCCGGCAAAGTAAATTTCTAATTGTTCAGGGGTCAATTGATCGGGGCAGCAATCAAAATGTTCACTAATTCGGCGAACAGCCCGAGAGTATGCATCAATGGTTTTCTGACTTTTGCCCTGAAGTTTGAGTAATCTCAGGTGGCGTTGATAAAGCTCATTAAATCGATTTACATCTGTTGGGTTCATGGTATACTCCTTTTTAAAAGTGCCCGAAATTGGACAAGTATAGGAGTTATACACTTATTTTGGTTTTTTTTCTAATTTTGGTTTTTTCTGCCGCGTAGCGGCTTCGTCCAACAAGCCGTTGAACCTGACAACTGACATCAGGAGCATTTAAGTTTTTCAGAGGACAAATCAAGTTCTGTGAAGGTTAAGAGAGTTTTTTTCTTTTGACCCGTTGCAGGTTAACTAAATGTTATGCCTCAACACATATATAGGAAATAAGCATGGATAAAGATGATAAAATGAGAATGCTTTTCTTGGAACATCATCGTCACCTCTCTGAAATAAAATTGAAGGTTCAAGGCTTATCTCAGAGAACAATTACTTTATTTGCAGTAGCGACTGGTTGGTTAGTCATGTCAAAAAGCCCACCACCTAAAGAACTTAAATGGGTACTTATTATTGCGTTTGTTTTTATTGGCATTTCTTCTTTTACTGCACTGCGAAGATTCAATAAAAATTATCGTACAGAATCAAAAATCATCGGTAAGCTAAACCGTTATTTTCACTTTTTTGAAGTAGAACAATGCATTGGAAATGATTCAATATATCCTGAGTCTTGGAAAGCTTTCGGCAGTGAACCTGTGTCTCATGGTTTGTGGCAACATATAATTCCCATTTTTGCAATGATGATACTTTCAATAATATCAGCCTGGTTAAAATAATAAATCCAGATTATAGCATAACATTTTTCTGCACCTGACCGGTGTTCTGCTGCGCTCCACACCGTCAGGTGAGAAAGACGTTGGCTGAATAAAGGTAACTCATGAACACAACAATAAAAGCTCTTGCTGATCTTATTGGTTCGATAGCGTGGCCAGCATCAGCACTTATTATTTTTTTCTTCCTTCGAAAGGAAGTCAGCGCTTTAATTAAACGCGTGGCTTCTCTCAAAGTCAAAGATGTTGAAATGAATTTCTTACATGAGGCTACTCAACTTCGGAGGGCCGCACAAACAGTCTTACCTGCGCTGCAAGACGAAACCGAAAGAGACCAACTTTTCCACAAGTTCATGGAAATTGCCAGGAATAACCCAAAGGAAGCTGTCCTTGATAGTTGGTCTCGATTTATTTCTTTGATTCAAGATTTTGCCGCAGGCGCAGGGTTCCCGAGAGAAAGGGGAATGACAGCAGGTGAAATCGTAATGGAATTGAAACTGCGTAATCTTTTTGAGGGAAGAATCTTTACACTTATAGAAAACGCATCAAAACTAGGATTCCAGGTTCATCATGCGGACTGTCAACCATCTTATGCAGAGGCTATCGAGTTTTGTGATGCTGTCAGCCAATTGATCGTGTTTTTTGATTCGATCAATCAGAAAAAGAGAGACGTTTCTAAGAATGATTGAACAGCCAACAAATCAGTGCACCCGACCGGAAAAGCTATGGCGTTTTTCACATTAGCGTAATTCTGTGTAAAACTTCGCATTTGCCAAGCTTATCTTTGGCTTTTCCGGCCAGTGACTTCTACGTTAGACATGAGTAATTTGAATTATGGCCCACAAATTTCCAATAGCCAAAAACCAACATTATGTTCCTCAGTTCATTCTCAGGAATTTCACTATAGGTGATGGGAATCAAATATTTGTATTCGACAAGCAAAACGAAAAGTCTTTTAGAGCAAATATTCGCAACGTAGCAGCTGAGTCGGGCTTCTATAATTTCGATATTGATGAATATCAGTTCACAATAGAACCTTGGCTAAGTAAGCTTGAGGGACAGACTTCTGAAGCGTTTGAGAAAATTATAAAGGGTAAATCGATTTCAAATTTAAATGATGATGACAAAATTGAAATTGCAACCTTCGTTTCCGTTCAAATCTATCGGACCAGGCATTTTAAAGATAAGCTAAATGATATAAGTAAAGGGATGTCAGAAAGGTTAAGGCTATATGGTTTTGATCCTGACCGAGAAAGCGTCTCGAAGCCATTGGCTGAAAAAGAGATAAAAGATGTTTCAATTCAAATGGTGATGAAAGATTCCGAAGAATTAATTCCTCACATTATAAACAAAAAATGGCTACTTTATGAAACTACGGAATCAGATCCATTTTACATTTCCGATAATCCAGTTGCCCGTCAAAACCGTAAAGATTTTGGTCCATTATGGGGTAATTTAGGTTTGGCAGTTACTGGGATAGAAGTCTATTTCCCATTAACAAAAACGCTATCTATGGCGATGCTATGCGAAAGCCATGAAGAAACTTTTCAGGATCTATTAAAAAAAATTGAATTTTTAAAAGCGGTAATGCCGGACTTTGAGCGACAACTTCCGGTGGATCTTGAATGGATAGAAAAACATAAAAGAGGCTTTGAAGAGGGTGCTGCAATACCAATGGTGGCTGACAATGTCGTTAATCACAATTCACTTCAAGTTAAATGGTCGTCCAGATTTGTTTTTTCAAGCAAAAATGACTTTAGTCTAGTGCGTGAAATGATTGCCGCTGATCCCCGTTTCAAGTATGGTATCAAGGTTAAAACCAGCCCCTCATGCTGGCCGGTAGCTTAAGAAAGCCCCAAAAAAAATCTTTTTGAAATTAGCCGTGCAATAGGGAGGATAAAAATGAATAGATTCATTACATTTGTTAATCACCGCAATAAAATAAACAGAAAAGGGGGAATATTTTCAAAATAGATTGACTAAAAGTTTCAACATGTCGGATTAAATGGGCTTTCAACTGGAAGCCTTTTTTTATTAATAAAACGGGCGGGGAGAGTTGCTGCTCTCATCCCGCCCTAAACAACCAGGGCAATAGCCCCAAAACAAGTTTGACTATGATACTTTTGGGGACGTTATGTTGCGAGTTTAATTATGTTGTGGGTTTTAGCCTTTAAAGTTCCTTTTACTTCTTCTTATTCCATTTAGTTCTTTTAATTCCTCTGGGTGTGGTGTATTCTGTAATTATTGAAGCACTGCAAATATCTCAATGTCTTGTTTATCAATCTCCAGAGCCTTTACATAAGAGGATTTTATGAAAAAGCCATGGTGTCCCTTGCGTTCAACTGTACGCAAATTTATATGATTTGCCATTGGTGGATACGTTTAAGATAACCACATTATTGTGTTGTGTGTTAATCTTACATATTTGTAACTAACCCTGTAACTTATTAGAATCTATGCAAATTTGCACTTTTCAAAATATCTTCCGAAAATTGTTTTATTTCAATAGGTTAGCATGAACTCACAACATAAGGGACGCCCTCGACTAATTAGACTTATGGCTATTTAACCGATAAAGCGTTTTAGCAATTGCAGAAGGCGATACCCCGAGATGACGGCCGGCTTCAGTCAGCGAAACGCCCCATTCTTCAACAAGCTTCTTTGCCAGTTGAGATCTAATCGCAGAAACTTTCTGACGCCGACTCCCTGATTTCAACGCCTCGACACTGATGTTCTCTTTTTTACAGATTCTGTGAATATATGAAACAATGCGTTGCCGGCGCTTATGCACAGAAAACTGTTCTTTTCTGGCCAGATCTGATTGTTGAATCAACTGCTCTACGAATTCACTGGCCGGAATGAAGCGGAATACACAATACGTTTCCTCAAAATAAAAAGGTTGCCAGGCGCGGGGGTAAAGTTGCCGGAAATGCCAGGAAAGAAACCGAAAAAGAACTGGGCAGAAGCGTTATCTCGAAAAAGAATCTTCTAAATAAGGATGATAAATTAGCATTGGAAGACTAACCATGAACGAAGCGGAAACCAGAGCCGAGCTCATCGATCCCAAATTAAAAGACAGCGGCTGGGGTGTTATCGAAGACACTAAGGTTCTGCGCGAGCATCACATCACCATCGGTAAAATTCAGACCGGGGGTGTGCGCGGCAAACCACTGATTGCCGATTATGTGCTCACTTATAAAAACCAGAAGCTGGCCGTAGTGGAAGCCAAAAGCGATAAACTGCTCGTTGGCGAAGGAGTGGCCCAGGCTAAAAATTACGCGGGCAAATTAAATATTTCCTTTGCCTATTCCAGCAACGGCAATGAAATTTACGAAATGAATATGAAAACGGGTGAAGAGAAGGATGTCACCCGTTTCCCGACGCCCGATGAATTGTGGGGGCGTATTTTTGCCGAACAAAATAACTGGCTCGATACTTTCAATGTCATCCCATTTGAAGATATTGGCGGCACCAAACCGCTGCGGTTTTATCAGGAAATTGCTGTAAACAAGGCTATGTCCGCCATAGCCGAGCGCAGGGATCGCATCCTGTTAACACTTGCTACCGGTACTGGTAAAACATTTATCGCCTTTCAAATCGCCTGGAAATTATTCTATTCCCGCTGGAACCTGCAAAATAAATTGAATCCTGAGCGTTCGACTGAGCCCTGCCGAAGCCTTGCCGAAGGGCGCAGGCCGCGCATTTTATTTCTTGCCGACCGCAATATATTAGCAGACCAGGCTTTTAACACTTTCAACGCTTTCCCGGAAGACGCACTGGTGCGCATCATTCCCGCACAGGAACCTGTCCGCAGAAACAATACGAATTCCGTTTATCAGCCGATCCACACCGGACTTTTTTATTAGCTGGTAGCAATATGGAATGTTAAGCTGATTTCCGACCAGTCTATTAGATAGAGCTTTGATTCCTTTTTTAGGGAAGAGGGTCAAGACATATTTGCTATCAGGCAAATAAACTCGCTAACATATTTGCCTGATAGCGATAAAATGTATAACATCTTGATGGGTATTAGCTGACATCTGTTTGCGCAGATACATCAAAAAAACATATCAAGGCAATGGAGAATGGAGTTTAAAGATAGCTACGGCAAACCCGAAAGCCACTGGTATGCAGGAGCTACCAATATATACTGATCTCCATTTGGAATCATACGGTAACCTTCGCTTTTCTCGACAAGTTGAACGGCAGGTTTTTTCAAAACAGACTGAAATTTTTTAAGCACCGGAGACGGTTTTGTGTCTGAAAGTTTAGCCTCAATTAAAACAAGCGGTTCACCCTCGTTTGCGATGAGAAAGTCCACTTCCTGCTGTTCCTTATTCTTAATAAAATGCAAGGAAAATGTACCGTGTCCAATATCGTTCCATGCTGTAACCGCACGATACAGTTCCACGGCCACCATATTTTCAAACCGGGCCGCAGGTTCCTTTATCCTGGGGAAGTCCCAGAGATACACCTTACGCTCTTTTTGAATTGCCCGCGCAATTCTCCGGGTCCATGGAGCAATGCTGAAAGTAAGGAAAAATCTTTCAAAAATCGACAACCAGTTCTGAACAGAATTATATGCTACTTTCAAGTCTCGAGCTAACGAAGGGACTGAGACAGGACTTCCTACCTTAGACGGCAATAAAAGATAAAGCGTCTCCAAGTCCATGATGGATTTTACCCCTGTCAGATCCCGAATATCCTCACGTATTAACTGCTTTGAATAGATGTTAGACCATCGGCGGTAGGTCGTCTTCCGCCCTGCGAGGTATGGCTCCGGGAATCCACTTAATTCAGACAGCCCCGCCCATATTTCTTTCAGTTCTTGGCTGTGTTCCGTTGTTGTTTGTAACGGATCATTGAGAAAATGGCCAATCTCTCTGTTTTTTCCTCCTAACTCGGAAATCGTAAATGGCCACAGGTGAAATAGAAAATAACGCCCGGCCAGTGAATCCCCTCCTTGCTGATAGATATCCAGCCTCCCACTTCCTGAGATAAGAAACCGATATTTATCATGATGCTGGTCATATATACCTTTAAGGTAGTTTTTCCAGTCTTTGTATTTGTGGATCTCATCAAGAACAATCAATGGAATTGATGAATCTTTGCGTTCTAATGCTTCAAAAAAAGAGGGGTTTTGCAGGAAATTTGTTCTGTGTTCAGCAATATCCCAATTGAAATAGAGATGATTTGTAAAGGAGGCGGAAATAATTTTGGCAAGAGTGGTTTTCCCTGCCTGACGTGGCCCCACAAGGAATATCATGTCCTTGTCAATAGCGAGATCATGCCAGATTTTAATATATGAGGTTCTCTTTATCATAGCGGCCATTATTCATGATATTAAAAAATAGTCAAGACAATTTTGCAATAAGCTGAAAAATAGTCGAGGCATCTTCTGAGACGTTGGGGACGCCCTCGACTAAGTAGACTTATGGCTATTTAACCGATAAAGCGTTTTAATAATTGCAGAAGGCGACACCCCAGATGACGGCCGGCTTCAGTCAGCGAAACACCCATGATTTTGTGTGTTATAAATCTCTTGACAATGCAATAGTTTTCCTTCAATATTATTATATTGTATTTTTGAAGGAAAACCAATATCTTCTTGAAATGTTTTCC
>CBDAFK010000267.1:0-18233 GCA_965195235.1 uncultured Desulfobacterales bacterium
AACTACCCTGCAAAAAATCTCCAATTGCCGGAGGTCGAAATCTATCGACGGCTTCTTAATGGATTTCTTTTTCATTGAATCTTTTCCTTTTCAAATTCTAATCCGGTTTTATATCCACCCAAGAGTCGCACGTGCAGCGCACTCGCCGTGCTTGCGCCCGTCGCGGCAGGGGCGCTTGCGCCGCATGAAGGACGCAAATTCGAGGTATAAATAACTTCTTGTATTACATAATAATTTTTAGTAAAGTCAACTTTATTTGACGTTTTTGTAAAAAGTGCGACTATGTCACTCTTTTCTGTAGGGCAAAGCTTTAGCTTTGCTTTAACGCAGGGCTAAAGCCCTGCCCTACTGGATTCCGGCGCCTGCCCCGGACCACGATCCAGAGTTCGATAGAATGACAAGAAAATACATTTTTTTCGACTTTTTACGAGTTCATCAATTTTTAACCGCTGTCAAGTTTCCGCCTGAAATAAGTATCTGTCTGTTGGAAAATTCTTTAATAAAATTTGCATCATAAGAAATAAAAACAACGGGGGGTCCGGCTAACAACATTTCTTTAAGGAGCTTAACAAAGAGATCAAATTTTGTACGTCTGATGAAATTTTCAGGCCGCTCAAACAGCAGTATGTCGGGCGACTTGGTAAGCTCTCTGATTGCAATGGCGCTTCGCAGCTCCGTCGGCCTGAGAGCGCCTGGACGGAGATCTAACTTATCATAAATATCGAAAAAAATGCATAAATTTTTGACATTATCCTTTATATCAAGGGAAAGTGAATTTTCAAAATAGTATCGCATTAATAAAAGATTTTCTCTGATACTCATATTGCTGATCATCGATGCGTCTGTAGTAATATAGCCCATTTTTTTCTTATACGGAAGGAGATTTCTATGGTCTGAAAAATTAATTTCTTTCCCCATAAATCGATAAGCGCCATTTGCCGGACGTTCAAGCATTGCAATACCCTTTAGAAGCAGGTGTGCATCATCCGGTAAATCTGCCTGTATGGAACATACATCCCCTTTTGACAGGTCAAAATAAAATCGGTTGAGACCGTTTCCTTGACCTATTGGGTAAAGGGTATAATCTGAAAGCTCGATTAACTTCATTGGTAACTGTTCACGAGGATGCTAAACCGTGAGACATAGAGATCAATTTTCATCAAAAAGCGATACTCACCGCAGAGGCGCAGAGAACGCAGAGAGAGTTTTATTTTTGTCCAATCGGGAGACAACGATTGGACAAAACCACTCAGGCCTGCGGCCACAAACCACACCACAGGAGCCTCACTGTTGCCACTTGCCGCCGCTTTGCTCCAGAGGGGCTGGAGACCTTTTTGCTTGTCGTTGTCTCCCGACAAACAAAAAATCTTTCCTCCGCGTACTCTGCGCCTCTGCGGTGAACCATTTTTCTGCATTTCAATTCCTCAATACTTTACATGTAAAACACTGTCGATATAACAACATTTATCAACAGACAGTAAAAAAAGCACTCAATGGCTGCCTTTGATGTTGCTGCGGGCAGGCCGGTAATATTTTTTTTTATGCTGAATCCGTGGTAGAGGCATGTCACGGTAATAATAATTCCAAAACACAGGGCTTTTACAATTCCTACAATAATATCTGTCGGGGTTATGGCTTTTGCAATCTGTCCAAGAAAGTCGCCTAAATGAATATGTGTAAAAACCCACACTACTCCATAACCTCCGATAATGGACACCAGGTCGAAAACGATGAAAAGACAAAGTATGGCAGATGTGATCCCTATTAATCTCGGCAGACAAATTGTTCGTATGGGATCAATGCCCGCCATTTCAATCGTATCTATTTCATGGAAAATCTTCATGTAGCCGATCTCTATAGTTACTGAAGTGGCTGATCTCAATATCACCAAAAGAGCTGTAATCCCGGGGCCGAGTTCTCTCACAATTAACAGCACCATTGTTGTGCCTATGTCGTATTGACTTGAGATCCTGGCAAATTGTATAATAAGCATGCTTCCCACAATAAGAGCAATCGGAATAAGCAGGGGAAGGGCCTGCACAGCCGTAAAGTATATCTGTTCCAGAATAACTCTTCTGACAAGAGTTCTACCTTGTTTCGGCCTTTGAAAAATCAGCTCGAATATTCTATAAGTAAAGGCAAATAGATCCAGAATATGGTTGCCAGATTTTAAGGTTTTTCTGCCTATGTAACCTGCTATTTGATACATTTTGCTCGTTGCTCGTTGCTCGTTACTTGTTGCTCATTGCGTATTGTTGACTTTCAGTAAGTATTACAATATAAAAACCAAGCAGGTCAACAAAATTGAATGTATCATTTACCCGGCATCTTATACGGTTTTACTTATGAAGAAAATTTATCCTCTTTTCATCTCTATATTTATCATATTCGTTGCAACCCTTGCCTATTTGCAAGGTGTATCCTTCCTTGATCTGATGGAATTAAAAACTATTGATTTAAGATTTGAAGCCAGAGGACAAATTCCCCCTGGCCCTGATGTGGTTTTGGCAGTTATTGATGAAAAAAGCATTAGTAAAGAGGGAAAGTGGGTATGGCCAAGGTCAAAAATCGCAAATCTTGTTACAAGACTGTCAAAAGCCGGCGCCAGGGTAATAGCATTTGATATTGGATTTCTTGAGCCGGATGATAAAAAAATTGTAAACACCATAAATGAGATACAACGCGCAATTCACAATCACGATATTCAAAAAAAGGAAATTGACAACTACCTGGAAAATCTAAAAAAACATGCAAACAATGATCAACTCCTTGCCGATGCCATAAGAAATTCCGCAGCCAAGATAGTGCTGGGATATTTTTTCCACATGGATTCCGCTGAATCAGGACATATCAGCGAAAACAAAATCAACATTCATCAGGACAACATTTCAGGGTCTAAGTATAAATTTATACGTTATGCTTCCGGAACTGCTCAGAATATAGCCCTTATTGAAGCCAGAACGCCTCAATCTAATATAGAAATTATTTCAACTGCAACCGATTATTGTGGATTCTTCAATATGTTGCCGGATAAAGACGGGGTTGTGCGATGGATGCCCGGTGTCTTAAAGTGTATGGACACGTTATACGCTCCTTTGCCGCTAATTACCGTCAGCACCTATTTAGAAAGTCCGATTTCATTAAATATTGGTGAATATGGTGTGGAAAGGGTGCAAATCGGGAATGTAATGGTACCGACAGATGAGCGGGGACGAATGTTCATAAATTACAGAGGAGGGGGGAAAACTTTTCCTCATATACCGGTTACAGACATATTAAATAACAATATAGCCGATACTGTTGTGAAAGACAAGATTGTAATAGTGGGTGCGACTGCTGTAGGAATATACGATTTAAGGGTCACTCCCTTTGGAACTGTTTTCCCGGGTGTTGAAATCCATGCAAATGTCGTAGACAGTATCCTTTCAAAGGATTTTATGTATCAACCGGCCTGGGCTGCTATTTTTGACATAATGGCAATAATTGCCGCCGGACTTATCCTCGGGCTTGTCCTTCCTAAAACAGGCGGCATATCAGGCGCCGCAGCCAGTTTCTCATTGTTTATCGGCTATATACTGCTATGTCAGTATCTATTCTCTCAAAAGGGCTTAATTCTTAACATTGTTTACCCCCTGACTGTAATAATTTTAATATATACCAGTATAACCGCATACAAATATTTTACAGAGTCAAGGCAGAAAAAATTTATCAAAAATGCTTTTTCTACTTATCTTGCTCCCACGGTTGTTAAACAGCTTATCGAGTCTCCTGAAAAGCTTGTATTGGGTGGTGAACAACGTGTAATTACAGCATTTTTCTCAGATATCCAGGGATTTACAAGCATCTCCGAAAAACTTACGCCCCATGAATTGGTTGAACTTTTAAATGAATTTCTTACAGAAATGACAAGCATAATCCTTAAATATGAAGGAACTGTGGATAAATTCGAAGGTGATGCTATAATCGCATTTTTTGGCGCTCCTAACGAGCTTGAAAATCAGGAAGAAATAGCATGCATGGCTTGTATTGATATGCAAAAAAGGCTGTCTGAACTAAGAGAAGGCTGGAAAATATCAGGCAAACCAGAACTTCATATGCGAATCGGTCTTTGCACAGGCGTGGCTGTTGTGGGCAACATGGGATCAAAAACACGCATGGACTATACAATGATGGGAGATACTGTTAATACCGCTGCAAGGCTGGAAGGGGTTAACAAAATATACGGAATTTATACGCTGATTAGTGAAACGACTTACAGGGAAGCTGGCAATAAAATAATGGCAAGGGAAATTGATTCAATAAATGTTGTGGGAAAAAAAGAGCCAGTAACAGTTTATCAGCTTTTAGGTTATCCGAAAGATATTGATGAACGCATGAATAAGACAATAGATAATTATTCCAATGGCCTTTATGCGTACAGAAATCAGAATTGGGAAAAAGCCGGAAGTTTTTTTAAAGCAGCATTGAAGCTAATACCTGACGACGGTCCAAGCAAGGCCATGGTTCTCAGGTGTAATAAATATAAAATCGATCCCCCTCCAAAAGATTGGGACGGATCATTTGCTATGAAAACCAAGTAGGGTGATGGATTTAGGAATTGAGGGATTCGTGATGATATCATTCCCAGAGGGGCTCTGCTATGAAATTCTGAATAATTTCCAAAACATGGGCTAATTCATTCGGGGTAAAATCAAGAATCAATCATTGCACCAAAAAAGGCTAAAGGATGTGAATACACATGGCCTTTAGCCTTTTAGAGCCTTTAGCGGGATTTCCGCTCCGCTTTAACAATTCCGCATGATCTACCACCAGCTAACGACCTTATCATGCTCAAAGATAAGGTCTATCAACTCCTCGTAATTGGCATCGGCTTTATCTAATCCGAATTGTTTAGATTCTTCCCCTTCAGACATAACTTCCATTAACTTCTTTACTTCATCATCCGGTTCCTTTTTGAACACATGCAATATCTTCATAATCTACCTCGCTACCTTCCGAATGGAATCACCAGGTCATATTCCTTCATTTTTTTGGCAATCTCCTCAGTGCTTAAATACTTGTAGCCATGTTTTTCATTTTCCTTTACATTGGAAAAGAGCTCCTCTTCAAGATCGTCGGTATACATTTCATATCTGTCTTTATACTCTTCATCCTCAGCAACTTTTGGGTCCAACTCATGTCCCAAAAGGAAAAAATGGGTATCAATCATCTCTGCTGCCAGTCCCAAACTTGACCTGAGCCCCTCATGTTGATCACCTAAATGCCTTGCCAAGATTGCTACCTTCATTTGTCCCTCCCTATAGCGCCAAATAACGATCCGTTTCCTCTATTAATTCACCATGCCTTGCCTGAGTAGCAAAGTCCTTATTAGCTATCCCAGGTATAGAGGTATTCTCATCTCCCAAATTGTGGGCCTTTAGAGAAACCAGGCACAGAGACATCTTACCATGCCCTTCCACTATCTTTCCAAGTTCGGAAAAATCCGGCCTCTTACACAAATAGGTTCCTCTGTGGGTAAAGAAGATAATCAACTCTTTGTCTCTGGCTACCGCTGCCTTAGCTGTTTTCAAAAGCTGATCCCAGTTCTCATCAGAGGAGACAAATATCCCCAGTTTATCTGCCATTTTAACCCTCCTCCCATGTTAACCTTTGCGGATGTAATACTTGAAGGTGCCACCTTCCTCATCAACACCTAAAAGTTCGTGACCACCTTTTTTGCACATCCCGGGTAAATCGTTTTTTGTTCCAGGATCTGTACCTATTGCCAACAATACCTGCCCGGAGTTCATACCCTTGAGCTCTTTTTTCATCTTAATAGCAGGCATAGGACAGCTCAACCCGCTCAAATCAATAGTTACATCTGGTTTAATTTCATCTGCCATCTGAAAAATCCTCCTTTTAGAAAAATTCTTAAACCTTCTGCCTGACCTTGCATCGCACATACAGACAGTATCTATTTTGGTAACCGTTCACAGGTTCAAAAGTTCACTGTTCAAAGTTATAAACGGTTACGGAAATCCTTACATTTCGATGGTAAACTTGTCCGTCTCTTCATTCCATGTGGCGGCCAGGGAATAAACAACAAAAACAGCTAACAGGATAATCACAGTCCATGTGTAGCCTATGTAATCCGGCATAAAGAACTTGCGCCCGATCAATGCCTGGAAGCCCTCAGACGACTTGATTACTGCCTTGAACAAAGAATTGCTCAGGGCAAAAAAGAGCACAGCCACCATGAGTTTAATATGACCCTCCGCGGCCCTCCAGACAGAACCGCTCCCACAACCACCAGTGAGCAACATGCCAAAACCAAAAATAATACCGCCTGCAAGACTCCCGAACCAGAAGGTCGAGGTTACATAGACCTCTTCTCCGCGCAGGCCTGTCCATTTAAGAGCAGCAAAGCCCAGGATACTGATCGCAATGCTGTAAGCCACGGCCCTTACCATGTCTCCTTCCCCTGTCATAAAAGTATCCCTGAAGCATCGGACAAAACAGAAACGGGTTCTCTGGATGATCACCCCAAAGGCAAGCCCACAGAGAAGGAGTCCACCTACCCGTGCGTAAGCGTTCCGTGCATAAAACCATGCAGCCACGATGGCGCCCAGGAATACAATTGCGCCTATGTAGGGTTCTATCTCAACCAGGCTCTTTCCTCCAGACCCTTTCTTTGAGGGCTTTGGGGGTTTTGAGGGAATGTGCTCCATTTCCCAGTACAGGTACCGAAGGCCCATGTAGGCGCCCACAATGAGACCCACCATCATGGCAAGGCCCGCGAATGACAGGGCGCTGATGGCAATATAAAAACCTCCCACATTGCATCCTCCAGCCATGGCAGCGCCTATCCCTAATAAAGTACCGCCTACCATCCCTTTAATCAGCTCAAGGCCTGGGGCACTGCGAATGGCGAACTGCTTGGACATAAGGGCAGCGCCAAAAGCTCCCCAGAACAGACCGAGGGTCAGAATGGAGCCTGTAGAAATGATAGGTGAAAAGGGAGCCTGGCTGTATATGCCTATATAATTGAAAAACCAGTCTGCCCAGTTTCTCAGTCCGCCTACCACGCCCCATGGCCTGGCCCAGGCAAAGGTGATGACACTCATGATACCGATCAAAATGCCGCCAAGACATATAGGCCAATTTTCATAAAATACGCTGGAATAAGCCCGCTTCAGGATTCCGCCAAGCACGCTTGTTTCATTGTTATCACTCATAGGAATTCAAACCTCCCTTCAAACGCACCTTTGATGTCAACAACCTTCCTCTTCCTCTTCTGGAATCGCAAATTTATCGGGTGCCGGCTTTGGAGCAAGGGAAGGCGCAGCCACCTGTGCTTCACCCGGGCCTTGCATAGAAACATCCGGGGCAATAAGACCCATATTTTTGTTCACCTTTTCGGCCAATGCAGAAATGACAGCGAGGTCATAGTGCATCCAAGCCTTAGAAGATGCGGGATCAGCCTGAAGAGCCATCCTGAAGTACTCTTTGGCATCAAGAAATTTTCCCCTTTGATATGACTGTTTCCCGAACTGGATCATTTGGGCACAGCGGGCCTTGTCAGGGACAAATGCCTTGGCATCTTCGCCTGAAACATTTTGGGGAAGGAAAACAAAAAAGCTTAACACAAAAGCCATAAGGGTGAAACATAAAATTCCGTGTTTCATAAATTATACCTCCTTAGTCTTGCGAAATAGTCCGCCTATACCATGAAGCAGATGATAAGAAGCTGCTTTTTTTCAGATTAAATCTATGTCAAATTTAAGAATCTATGTCAAGTATTAAATGAGAAGTATTAAATGATTATAATAGTGCCTCTAACAGGCGGAAGAACTCATCTGACGTTAATTTTACGGGCGCCATTTGCGCGTTCTTGCGGACTTTTCTTGGATTTTTCAGCCATTTTTTAAGGGGTTCGGAAGACCACTGGTCCTTGTCGCCATAAGTTTTCGGATAATATTCTGAAAAAAGGCCTGAGAGATTCGGACCTATATTCCCTTTCCCCAGGCCCCCAAACCGGGCGGTCAGCACCGTGTGGCAAGAACCGCAGTGCTTCACAAAAACGCTCTCTTCAGCCTGTTTTTCATCTTCAAAATGAATCACCAGCGGTATTTCTCCGGCCTCCGGTTCGGTCCGGGCGGCCTGGGCCAGGATCGCGTTGACCAGCTCTATTATGTGTGTCTCTTTGAAACAAAAATTGGGCATGAAAAGCACAGGTGTCTTTATGGCATCGAAAAGCTTTTGCGGCCGTGCGGCAACGATTACCCTGTCAAGATTGGCGGCAAGGCGGTTCCCCTTTGCCCCGGTAACATGACATCTCCTGCAACCAAAAGTCTCCATAAGCTTCCTGCCCCGTTTCACCGCCGGGCTGCGTTCCATCGTAAAATCAGCGTATCTCGCCAGGATCAGGTTGTGATGGGCAATCGAGATCCTGTCCGTCCTTGGGTTACCCTTGTGGCAGTCTACACATGCCCCTTTCTCCTCATAATGGGGCTCGTGGCATTTCAGGCAACCAGATCCCCCGGCCAGGGCGACAACGCTCTGCATGAAAAAAATACAAGCAAAAATCGAGGAATTTAACCCAATAACCCAGAAAAATCTGTGAAACCTGCCCGCTTGTGCCTCCCTGCCCGCAATGCTTCGCAACGCGAGGCAGGCGGGGCAGTGGCAGGCGGGTCTGCGTAATCTGTGGATTAAAAATTGAAAACAAATGCCCAATTTTCACCTCTGAAAAACATGGCGACAACCGTCAACACAAGGATCGCAAAAGAAATCATCACTGTCAGGATACTGATTGGCAACTGATCTTTCTGCAGCCACCTTGCTCTTTTGCATTCAGGACTACCAGGCAGGTAAGGAAGTAATAAAAAGTAGAATCCAAGGAAGATAATCGGGTAAACCAGATAGTTGGAATAACTGACCAGCTCTTGGATCCACAGCAGAAACCATGCAGATTTAATGGGATTCGGCACACTTGCGATATCGGCTGGGCCGTCAAGTGGCGCCAGGATGAAAATCGCAAGAATCACTAAAAAAGCAATTAGCAAACCCATGGAAATCGCTATGAGCCGGAAAAAAAATGGGGAACTTTGTATGTAGCCTTTCACAGGTATGGTAACACCCCCTTGTCGTGGCGAATTCGGTAAAAATGCAAAAAACAAAGTAATGCAATCGCCAAAGGGATAACCGCAATATGTAATGTGTAAAACCTGAGCAGGGAGATCGCCTGTCCAATTTCGTCAGGAACTAAAAAATTCCGTATCATTTCCCCGAAAGGCACCGTACTGATTAGTTCCATGCCGGTGTGGGTTCCCCAGAAGGCAAGTTGATCCATCGGAAGCAGATAACCGGTATAGGCTTCAAAAACAGCGGAACAGAGGATGACAAAACCGATTACCCAGTTAAGCTCCCGAGGTTTTCTATAGGCCCCGGTAAGAATAACCCGCAACGTATGCAGGAAGATAAACACAAGGAAAGCGTGGGAAGTAATCCGGTGGAGGCTCCTGACAAAACAGCCTCCCGTAACGGAAAACTCCAGAAACAAGATCGACTCGAAAGCCTTTTCAGGACACGGCTGATAATAAAAAAGTAAAAGAAGTCCGGAAACAATTAGGAGTATAAAGGCCGTAAAAGCAAGCCCGCCAAGACAAAAAGTATAGCTTATCCTGAGATTTTTCTGGAGAATAAGCCTGGGAAAAATGTGTTCCAAAAAGTCTTTGAACAAAACTGCCTCAGCCCAGGACAACAATGAATTCACCGCGTTCTTCCACCGCAAGCTGTTTCAACGGACGATCTGCGGGTCCTTTGAAAACCGCTCCGTCCCGGCCGAAAATGCTGCCGTGGCACGGGCAAATCAGCTCCCTGGGTGTCACGTTGACGCTACACCCGAGATGGGTACACACAATGCTAAGGGCATAAATATCATCGCCCTCCCTTATGATAGCCACTCTCGATTTCCGGAAAACAAGAGCCCCGCCAGGGGGAACCTCTGCTTTTGCCACACGCAGCAATGGTTTTTTTCGAGAAACCCGGGGAATCAGAAATTTCCAAACCAGTGAAACAGAAGCGATTACAAAAGCTACTGCCTTGATGAATCTTCGACGCGATCTACCAACCTTTTCCATTTTTTTACATAGGCTTTCGTATAAGCGGGACTCTTCGAGGACATCCTGACAAACCGCGAAGGCTCCATAAAAAACCCATTGATCACTTCCTGACCAGCCTGGTCCCAGAAGGAATTGAGGGCCATGCCGTCTAACTGCAACTGGTAAATCCTGTTTTCCTCTTTTTCCAGGATAAACCTGCGTGCGTTGTTATGACATCCTTCGCACATGACGGTTCCCCTGCGTATTGTATGAGGAAAGAATGCCTTCCAGCGCGCAGCCAGCAGCCGGTTTTCCTCCCCAACAGGTTTTCCATCCCTGATATCGGAAAAGTAACTGATAAACTGCGGCCGGATGGGACTGACCTTTCCGGTATCGTTAATTCCCAGTGGGGGTATGTTCTGCATTCTAAGATAGGCGCTCTTAATATATTCGCTGCCGCTCTTTTGCTTAACCCTGAAGTATTTACTGAAGGGGCTGTTTACAAAACGGATGTAAAAGGTTCCATACTCCTGAGCAGCCCATGCTGAATGACAGGCATAACATTCCAAATTTGTCAGATGGGCGGTAATGCCATGTTCAATCACACTATCATTTGGCTTGTGGCAGTCAACACATTTTTTCGATGATTTTCTGCCGGCGGCAAGACTCTTCATTGAATGGCAATCGCGGCATTCCATTCCTTTCTCAGCATGCACATCAGGAAGCATCTTAAGAAAGGTTTCTCCTTCAAACAGCTTCCCTCGCTGATAACGAACACTATCTTCCCGCGGGGCCATGCCGTGATAGTCAGCTCCGACAAAGTACCCCTTATGGCATCCAAGGCAACTGCTTTGCGTCGGCCTGGTGATGTTATGGCCGTTTCCTCCGTGACAGTTCAGGCAATCATTGACATGGCAGGATTGACAGTTTTTTTGGTAAAAGTGCGGGTCAGCCTTCCCAAAGGTCTGTTCAACGAACTGTTTTTCCCTTTCCCTGGTGGTCATTACCTGATCAAATATGGCATCGTAACCCTGGTGGCATCCGACACACCCGCGGGCTCGATTGTCACGGGATGCCGGATGAGTGACACTTTCCGCGTCATCCCCATGGCACGAAGAGCAGGGCATGGTGGCATGCACCCCTTTGAGCGAAATATCCTGGGCGTGTGCCGGACTAACGGTTAACAGGCACAGGGCGATTGAGACAATCGTCAAGAACACGATAATCAAGTTCCTTTTGATATATTTTGTCTTTGGCATTATTGTGGCAGACTATGCAGAGGTTGACAGCCAGCACATTTTTTACCTCTTTGCCGTTCAGCGGTCGTGAATTTTTCCGTGTAATGGCAGAAAAGGACTTCACATTTCCGTTCTTCATGGTAATAAACCCATCAAGCGGCCTATGTTTCGATTTTTCGCAGATAAAGGTTGCTGTTATACTGCTGCCTTCCACAACATGCTGGCCGAAGCCGAGAAAGGCTGGGTTTCCATGACATTCGGCACAGTCCACGGCCTTCTTTCCTGTATTGTGTGAATAGAATGGTGCAAATCGTAACTGGTTTTTGCCTTTGTATTCGGAGACATATTCCTTTTTGACGATCCTGCCCTTCTGGTCAACCACTGTTACAAATGTCTGGCAACCAGGAGTTACCGGCGAAATTTTTCCGCGCTGGTTAACCGCAAGAGAGAACGGGTAAAGCATTCTGTAGTCCTCGGTTTCACTGAAGATGCCAGGAGTCTTAATGCCCTTGATAAAATCCTGGCCATACCGGGACTGATCGTATCTGGTGTGGCACCCGTAGCACTGGACCACGGTGCGCGAGTGGCAGGCATAGCATTCCATACGCTCATGACCGGCAATAGTGTGTTCCGGGGTGCCGGTGATGACCTTGCTTTCATGCAGCTTGCCGCTGCGCTTGCCCAGGACATAGATCTTTTCATCTTCGTAAAACACATTGGAATACTTGCGTCCCTTGGACGTCAGTATCATTTTCATGCCTGGCCGCATCTGCTTTTGGTAGCTTTTCGACTCCCTCACCGCTTCTTCGTTCTCTCGCATAATCGCCTCAGCTTTTGGCCGTTCCGTGGCGCTGCCGTGACAATCTTCACATCTGATCTCCGTCTGAAGGTACATGTTTTCATATGCATACCCATCGCCCATGACGTCCCGTGAGGTATGGCAATCAATGCAATCCATCCCCTTGACATAGTGAATGTCGGGAGTGATATGAACCACATTTCGCCTCCCGCTGATCAACATGGGACCAGGCATGCCGTCACGAGTCGGCACCATGGAATTGTTGCCGTCGTTCAGACCCTCGTAGGAGAGAGCGATCCTGCCGCTGCGATTATGGCAGCGAAAACAGACCCTGTTATCGGGCAAGGCAGCGAGCTTATGGTCAGCCGAATAGGGCCGCTTACCTTTTACGGTAGAATCATTCCCTTCATAGGTGGCGGTGTTATTGTAAGGAAAATGACAGGCCGCACAGCCGGACCCGTGGCAGGAGCTGTAGGACCGATTCGATTCGATCCCCACATGGCACCGGGAGCAGAACTTGCGATAGAGTTCCCCGGAAATATTATCCAGCTCTGTCACACTTTTGATCTCCATGGGATTCCCGGCAGCGTCAGAAACCGCCTCGGATCCGGCTCCGTATAATTTGCCGTTTGCGCCTTCCCATGTTGCCTGAATGTTTTTTATCATCCCGGTGTTTGTGTGCATCAGATTTCCTTTGACGCGTCCGAGTTGATACGGGTGACAACTGCCGCAGGTTTGATCCCAGAACCGTGGATCTGCAGGATTTTTAGGGCCAAACATGGATTGGTGGGAAGCTTCCTTGTCTTTTTCCTTGGGGTTGCCCCCATGGCACGCGACACAGGAGGTGTGAACAGCCGAAGCCGGCTCCAGCCCCTTGTGACAGGACACACAGGTTGAATTGATTCTGCCTGTACCGTTACAACCACCAGACAGAAAGATGAAAAGAGAAAAAATAAAAAGTTTTGATATTACCTTCTGCACAAATCAAATACTAAAGTGAGCGGTTCAGGGTTCAGGGTTCAGGGTTCAAAAGTTATAGCCTACTTTACATGGATTCAGGGTTTAAGAATCACTTGACCACTTGACTATATCGCATCTTTTCCTTTTTCTCCTGTGCGCACCCTGATGACTTCCTCTGTGGGGAGCACAAAAATTTTTCCATCCCCTATTTTGCCTGTATATGCAGCCTTCTTTATTGTTTCCACCACCTTATCAGCCAGCTCGGTTTCCGCAACTATTTCGATCTTGATTTTAGGGATGAAGTCAACCACGTATTCGGCCCCGCGATAGACCTCCTTATGCCCTCTCTGCCGTCCATATCCCTTTACCTCTGAAATAGTCATTCCCTGGATGCCGATTTCATTTAAGGCTTCTTTGACATCATCCAGTTTGAAAGGTTTAATGATCGCCTCGATCTTTTTCATGTTAATAGCTCCTTTTTTGACAATTCGACTTTGGTGAAATATTCACAGGCAAAACAAGGCATATTTTTGTTATATGTCTCGAAAACGAAGATATTGTTCATAAAGAGATTGAAAGGTTTACGCGCAACAAGTTAAGGCTGCAACGTTAATCATTATCGGAGGAACTGATGGCATGTGGCAGAAAAACATTTACAACAACCGGATGCATCCGCAATGGTGTTACGGGCTCGGTGATTTTTCTGTATATAAAATATTAACGTTTTGAGAACTGAAAACGGGCCCTTGCGCCCTTTTGACCGTATTTTTTTCTTTCTTTCACCCTGGGATCACGTTTGACAAAACCGGCCTTTTTCAGAACCTGCCTGAGTTCAGGATTGGATAGTAGCAGCGCCTTTGTAATGCCGTGTCTGATTGCACCTGCCTGTCCTGAAACGCCTCCGCCTTTAACACGCACCTTTATGTCAAATAACCCAATAGTATTGGTTAGAACAAGTGGCTGAGTCATAATTGATTTTGTCGATTCAATCTTGAGATAATCATCCACCGGACGATTATTAACGACAATTGCTCCCTTTCCGGGAATTAGCCATGTTCTGGCAATAGCGCTCTTTCGCTTTCCTGTTGCATAATAAACATTTTCTTTATTCATATACTGTTCCCTGATAATAACCGGGTTTAACCCCGCTTTTTTGTTGCAAAATGTTAGATAGCCTCTAATTGCTGAGCTATATGAGGATGTTTATCGCCTGCATAAACTTTCAACTTTTTAAACAGCTTGCTCCCAAGCCTGTTTTTAGGCAACATACCCTTGACAGCAAAACGGATAATATCCTCAGGCCTCTTTTCCAATAGTTTCTTTGCAGTAATTGTCTTTAACCCTCCAATATAACCGCTATGCCGGTAATAGCATTTCTGATCCAATTTCCTTCCGGTAAGAACAATTTTGTCAGCGTTTATGACTATAACCCAGTCACCGGTATCTACATGAGGTGTAAATAACGGATTGTGTTTGCCCCTAAGACGTGAAGCTATCAAAGAAGCCAGCCTGCCGAGAACCATTCCTTTTGCATCAACAATACACCATTTACCCTTGTTATCTGACTGAGTCGCACTGTATGTATATTTTTTCACTCTATGTTTTCTCCCTAAAAAATCTTTTTTATAAATTTAAATATTATATTGTGTCAAGGATAAAAATCAGGTAAAATAATTTAAATTGACTACCATCTACTGAAATGGTTAGAAATAATTAAATGGATAATATATTTTCTGTATTAACACTCAATCTGCGCTTTGGCTTGGCAGATGACGGCCCCAACAGTTGGGATCACCGGAAAAAATGCTTCCCTTATCTTTTCAAAAACCATAGCATAGACTTTATCGGTTTTCAGGAAGCAAACGATTTCCAGACAGATTTTCTCAAAGATATCCTGCCTGAATTCAACTTTATTGGAAAGAGAAGCCCTGCTCCGTCCTTTTGGCAAAACAATATTATTTTCTATAAAAAAACCTGGGAATGCATCCATAATGAGCACTTTTTTCTAAGCCCAACACCAATGATACCCAGCCGTTCCCGGGAAAGTCGTTGGCCCAGACAATGTACTATTGGAATGTTTAAAAATAATAACAGGATTTTGATATATATAAATACCCACTTTGATTTTGATGCCGCAGTCCAGACCAAAAGCGCCGGGATGATTATGGAACGGCTATCACACCTGGCGCCTGAGCCTCCCGTAATTCTCATGGGAGACTTTAATGCAACACCATCCTATCCATGCTATATGATATTCACAGGAGGGGATCAAAAATTCAAGGCGCCTAACCGGCTATATTTTAAAAACACTTTCAAAGATCCTTATCCAGGCACCCGTCATGGATTTACAGGAAATACTAACGGAGATCATATTGACTGGATTCTTTATCGCGGCGGGATTATCCTTAAGGAAAGCAAAATAATATATGATGTAATTGATGGAGGTTATCCGTCAGATCACTACCCACTTTACGCAAAATTCAAATGGGAAAAGGATGAACTCTAAAAATTTTTCCATTTTATTTTGTTAATTCCTGTTTCGAGATACAATTTACCTCGGCATTTAATATTCCACCAGGCTCAACAACAAGATTCTTACATACGACCTTGCCGCTACAGCTCCCGGTTGGAAGTATAATCAGCTCTTTAGACGCATTGAGATCCCCTTCAAATTTTCCGGCCATAGTTATGCTAACAACCTTAGTATCAGCACAAACAACCCCTCCTTCGGCAACAATCACGGTTTCTCCGACAAGGCTCCCCTTCACAGCCCCCTTTATTATCAATTTCCCTTTAACAGAAACCGTGCCATCAACTGTCAGCCCCTCATCAATGATAGAAATATTATCCGACTTGTTCCACATTACGCCTCTCCTGAACCGCTGTCACCAGCATAGCTTTTGCCATTTTTCCCCTGCATAGCCATTGGGTTAGCTCTGCAATTATATACTTCTCTGTCCTCTCCGCTATTATGACGGGTATTGCCGTTACGTCCGATTTGAAACAGTTTCTGTAATCTCTATAGGAAAACTCTTTTCCAGTAAAAGTTTACCTGTTTTGGCAAATACAAATACAGTGGCGTTTTTAAACTGTTTTGGATTTGTTTCATTCTGCAATCTGAATTTTATTGTTTTGAAACGCAATATTGAAAAATACCGCCCCTTTTTAAACATGGCAGGTTTCCCTGAAACCAGAGGAACGGATGGAAATATCAACCAGCTATTCTGATTAGCTTTATTTTGTTTTAATATCGCGAATACGTATCCTGAAAGAGGCTGGGAACTTTGAAAAGTTTTTATTATTTTAAATTGAACCTTCAATGCAGAAGTATCAGGTTCAAATAAAACAATAAAATCCTTTATGACTGTTTTCTGAAGCTTTTCAGGCTGAATAAAAGCTGTTTTCTCCTCGACCTTCTTTTCGTGTGGTAAAGAACCTCTTTTGCCAACATCTCCGGAATTGGCCCCGGCTTCAACAGAAGGACTTTTATCAGTCAATATATCGGCTGCGCTGTTTTTAATCTTGGATTCAGCCACAACAAGACGGACCATTAACAGGTCCTTTTCGTCGCGTAAAGATATAATCTTCTGGCGTGAAATATCCAAAGCATTGCTCAAATTCCTATTATCTTCTCTTGTGCTTTTGAAAACAATTAATAGCCAGGCAAAAGAAACTGTAGCAATAATCAGCACGAGCGCCAATGGAATCACCAGTCTTTTGAGTTTTCCAAGCAATACCATCCGGCCGTGATCTTCTAAAAGCAAAACACTCCAGGAACCGGCGCTTTTTGACGGTTTTGGCGGTGTGTGAGCTTTTACAACCTTTTCCATGTTTCTCGAAAGATCTTCCATCCACCTTTTTCCTGTATTAATCAAGCCAAACCTCAATTATTGGATACCACTGTAACTATATCCCCCCTGTTGGCCATAAAATAGCGCCTGGCGCTGGCGCAATTTACCGCTATTTCAAGATACCCTCTGCTGCCAATGAGGGCAAGAGGACTTTGCGGCAATGCGCTTTCATAGCTTTTGGATAATCCAACAATTTTATTTTGTCCTATTCTGATTTGCAATTTTCTTTCTTTGCCGCTTTTACATAACTTATCAAGGCTGTTTACATCTATGTTCGTAATCAGGTTGCCGAACCGGTCGATAGACACAACAGTTCCAAAAAGTTCGCCGCTGTTTGAAATGCCGGGATATTTAATGGGCAGCCTTTCCAAATCTATCTTATCTATCGGCGTGCCTAATGTTTCAATTTTAATTCCCTTAGACAGGTGGCCGGCAACCGGGGCAAAAATATCTCTTCCATGAAAGGTTTGGCTTACAGATTCTAAAAAATAACGTGAGTCCTCAACACGAACGATCGGGCCAATATTACCTTCATCCATTAAAAGGGTTAAAACTCCATTGTCTGGCGCAAGAAAAATATGCCCGGTCATTTCAAAGGCAATTACTGCCCGGTTACTCCCAACTCCCGGATCTACAACGACAACATGAACTGTTCCTTCAGGAAAATATTTGAAAGAATATTTTATGATATATGCGGCCTGGATTAAGTCCTGAGGCTCGATATGGTGAGTAATATCAACGATAATTGCGGCAGGGTTAACGGAAAGGATAACGCCCTTCATGACACCAACATACTCATCATCAACGCCAAAATCTGTAATAAGAGTAATTATTGACATAGCTCGATAGTATAGGAAATCCCATTTTTTCGTAAAACAAATCAAGTAGTTATTGAAGAAATGGTGTTGAGATTTTAATTTAATCTTAACAGTCCACTGGTTCAAGGATCTCAGCTGATTGCAAATTCTAAATAACAAATCACAAATAAATTACAATGACCAAAATTCAAAATCCCAAACCCGTATATGATCTTGAAGAAAGAACATTTCAATTTGCTAAAGCTGCCTGGGCTTTTCGTTACATGTTTTGGTCATTGAATATTGAAATTTGCCGCCTGTGCGTGTCCGCACGCAGACAGGGGATTTATTTGTAATTTGATGCTTGAAATTTGGGATTTTATAAGTGCTTGCTGGTTACTCTTTGCTCTTTGCTCTATGCTTTGAGCTCACCACAGGCGGATCTTCGACTTTCACCTTTGAGCTTCTCGTTCCTGAACATTAAAACCAAGGTGTCTGTATGCTGC
>CBDAFK010000268.1:0-7199 GCA_965195235.1 uncultured Desulfobacterales bacterium
CACTCCAATTAAATCCATCTGGCTATCGGGCTCTCCGCGTACAAGACGTATATGCGTTACATCCGCAGGGATCTGACCCATGAGAGAATCGGCGGTGATCCACCTGCCAAGATAAAGAACATTCCATGCATGATAGTAAAAACGTCCCTTCACATATACGAGTCCGGCTTCTATCTGAGCAGGAATACCGGCAGCTCTGGCCATGGCTGCCAGAAGAACAGCATGTTCGTTACAGTCCCCCATACGGTTTTCCAGCGTCTCCAGCGCATTTGGAATTGACAGGACAGGACGCTTTTCAATATTTTCATAAATCCAGGCAATAAATTTACATATAGAAAGCTTCCAAAGAATTCCCCCTTTGAAGGGGGATTAAGGGGAGCGAATCCTTAGCCAGCTTTGCTGAATATTCTTTACGTTTCTTCTGATTTCTGCCAGAATCAAAAATTTGAAAACTCATTTTTTTATGAACATCAGGGCATTCCATATTATGGAGCAAGGCAACCGTGTTGCCGTCTTTTCCGCCGACACGGTCGGCTCGCTCCATAGTTACTGTAACTAAAAGCCGGTTTTCAAATTTCTGATTCATACATTCGATAATACGTATGCCGGTGGTGGTGCATGAAATGCACCCTGCCTGGCTTTGCGTGAGAATTTTGGAAGCAGGTTATATCAGCATCGTTTCAACGTGTTATCGGTAAGAATGACGGAGCCGTGCGGGGGATACGCTCGCTATTGCGGTTCAATGTAAAATAATATAATAAATTTACTTTTGCAACCTCTGCGATTGTCTGCTATAGATACAATTTATGTTTTTACCACGAAGTTCACGAAGAATACGAATAGTATAAAATAAATGGAGGAAACTATGGCTATCAGTCAGGAACTTCTTGATATTCTGGCCTGCCCCAAGTGCAAAGGGGACATATATCTGAATGACGCCAAAGACGGGCTTATATGTGATAAGTGTCATCTTTTATACGAAATAAAAGATGATATCCCAATTATGCTTATTGATGAAGCAAAACCGATAGAACCCTGAACCTGTGAATACTGAGTTAAAAACTAATTATTAACAATTGATTGTTGATTATTAATTTTTTTCCTGTCTGAATATCGTCGCCTCTATTCACAATTCACAATTAATAATTAATGCGTTGAACCCTAATAATATGAGCATACCTCAACCACCTGAGCCTGCAAAACTTGTTGTCACCCTTTTTTTAAAGGAAAAGGATATTGTTGTTGATGTGGCAAATGACCTTTCCGAAAAGTTCGGCCACGTTGATATGGTAAGCTCATGGTTTCCATTTGACTATACCGAATATTACGAGGCTGAAATGGGTTCTCCACTGTTCCGCCGGATTTTTGCATTTAAAGATCTCATAAAACAAAGCGCTCTGGCCGAGATAAAACTTGCAACAAACGATATTGAGCATAAATACTCAAAAAAAGGCAAACGTATAGTCAATCTTGATCCAGGTTATATGATTAAGTCGAGGTTTGTTCTTGCCACGGGAAAAAATTATTCCCACAGGATCTATATCGGCGAGGGAATTTATGCGGACTTGACCCTGATTTATACAAAAGGCTTGTTTCAAAAGCTTCCATGGACATATCCTGACTATGCCGATAAAATAATGCTTAGCTATCTTAATTTAGTGCGAAACAAATATTTAAGAGATTTGTAAGGAATAATAAATAATGATAAAAAGCATGACAGCCTTTGCAAGAGCCGAAAACACCCAAGATGAGCTGACCGCTATAATCAACATCCGATCTTATAACAGTAAATTCCTTGATATTGCCTTGCATATCCCTCAGAAATATATGTGCCTTGAAGACAGGATTAAGCGTATTGTTTCAGACAGGCTGGCAAGGGGACGCATTGAGATTAAGGCGCAGATCAATGATGCTTCTAAGGCAGCGGAAGGCTTTGAAGTCAATGAATTAAAGGCGGCCGCATATTATGACGCCCTTATTCAATTAAAAAACACATTAAATATTGATACGGAAATTTCGCTTGATATTATGGCAAATGTTGCCGGCATTATAAAACCGGTTGAAGATACGAAAAATATTGAAGATTGCTGGGCTGTTGTAAAGAATTGCATAAGCAAAGCGCTGGATGAGCTTTGTTTAATGCGACAAAAGGAAGGAGACTTTATCGCCGCAGATATTGCAAGCCGCCTTGATTATACAGCAAAAACTGTCGAGCAAATAGCCAGAATATCAGACGACCTTTTACCCAAATGCCAGGATCGACTCAGGGAACGCATACAGGCTTTAACAAAAGGTTTGGTGGAATTAGATACAGGAAGAATAGCCCAGGAAGCAGCCTTTCTATCTGACAGAAGCGATATTTCCGAGGAAATCGCAAGGGTTGCCAGCCATATAAATCAGTTCCGATCTATCATGAATTCAAAAGAATCCTCGGGTAGAAAGCTTATTTTTTTACTCCAGGAACTTAACCGGGAATTCAATACAATGGGCTCCAAAACAGGAAATGCAAATGCGGCATACATGATTGTGGACATTAAGGCAGAGCTTGAAAAAATACGGGAACAGTTGCAAAACGTGGAATAAAGGTCGGAGGGCAGAGGGCAGAGGTCGGAGGTCGGAGGTCGGAGGTCGGAGATCAGGGTTCAAGACAACCAACCCTGAACCTATGAACCTTGAACCCTTGAACCTATGAACCGTGAACCTAACAACCTGAGTAGTAAGAGGTAATATGGAAAACAATTTACTTAACATCGGATTTGGAAATTCTGTGGCTGCTGAACGGGTTGTAGCCATTGTCGCCCCCAATTCAGCTCCGATGAAGCGGCTTAAAGATGAAGCAAGGGACAACAAACATCTTATTGATGTGACACATGGCCGCAAAACCCGTTCTATTATTATCATGGACAGCAACCACATTATACTTTCAGCTATCCAGGCGGAAACAGTAGCTCAACGATACACCACTCTTAAGGAATCGCAATAGGTTGTTATGAGAGGGCTTTTTGTTATTTCAGCGCCGTCAGGAGCCGGCAAAACAACCCTTTGCCGGGAAGCGCTGAAACGGTTTAAGGACATAACCTTTTCTATATCATATACAACAAGAAAGCCCCGCAATGGGGAGCAAGACGGAATTGACTATTATTTCATAACAAAAGAGAAATTTAAAAGGAAAATTGAAAACAACAAATGGGCGGAATGGGCAGAGGTTTATGGGAATTTTTACGGCACCTCAGCAGAATTTCTGGATACATGTTCAGCATCAGGAAAGCGTGTACTTCTCGATATAGATGTTCAGGGCGCCATACAGATCAAAAAGCGATATCCTGACAGCGTTACAATTTTCATCATGCCGCCTTCATTGGAAACATTGAGAACCCGTCTGGAATCAAGAGGCACGGACACCAGGCAGGTCATTGAAAGACGTCTTGAAATTGCAGAAAAAGAGATAGGGGAAAAGCATCTTTATCGCCATGTTATTATCAATGATGAGCTATCAAAGGCTGTTTCCGAGCTAATTGAAATTATAGAAAGCTATCGCTAAGCCTATGTCCGCTTCCCGTCATTCCGGCGAAAGCCGGGCACGTAGTGAAGCATTAGCGCTATCCAGTAAATTCAATGCGTTCTGGATGCCGGATCAAGTCCGGCATGACGATTTCGAGACTTTTTACGAGCTTGTCAAATATTAATGATGTTTTAATCCTGAATATCCTGTTAATCCTGTCAAAAAAGTCTGTTTGAAAAAACCTACAATATGAAAACCGAAATACTTTACGGAATCCATCCAGTATCTGAAGCTCTCAAGGCCGGGAGGAGAAAATTTTTTGAGGTCTATTTAGCGCAGCATAAGGGCTCAAAGCGTACTGAAAAGGCGGCAACGATTGCCAAATCTTTAAACATACCCCTGAAAAAGGTAAAAACTTTTGAGCTTTCATCCATCACAGGCACCGACAAGCACCAGGGCATTGGAGCCAGGGTAAGCCCATATCCTCTTGCAGAACCAACCGATATTTTTGACAATATCAAGGTCAACGAAAATCCATTTTTGCTGTTGCTGGATTCCATTGTAGATCCCCACAACCTTGGCGCCCTTATTAGAACCGCCCTTTGCGTGGGCATAGAGGGTATACTAATTCCAAAGGATCGTTCAGCCTCGCCCACTCCGGCTGTATCCAGCGCTTCTGCAGGAGCTCTCGAGCATATCTGCCTCGGCCTTGTGACAAATATGGTTGCTGCAATAAAGGCTTTAAAGAAAAAAGGGTTGTGGATTGCAGGAATGGATAAAAGCGCGCAAAAATCGATTTTCTCCTTTGATTTTTCCTGCCCTTTAGCCATTGTTATCGGCGGAGAAGAAAAAGGAATTCGCACTCTTGTAAAAAAACATTGCGATTTTTTGATTTCTATCCCACAAAAAGGAGAAATAGATTCTCTTAACGCGTCTGCGGCAGGCGCGGTTGTAATGTACGAAGCATTCAGACAGCGAGAAACTAAAACCGTTCAAGGTTCAAAGGTTCAGGGGTTCAAGGTTAACAAATTGAGACCTTTTGAACCGTAATAGCGAGCACATTCCCCGTAGCTTGCTACAGGGAATCTTCAATTTTTCAAGAAATAGTCCAAATCGTCATTCCCGCGTAGGTCCGCCAAAGAGCTCTGGCGGATGTTTTTAAATAGTTATACGCTTCTGGATAGCGCTGACGCTTCACTACGTGCCCAGCCTGCGCGGGAATGACAGACTTTTTACGAGTTCATCAACTTTGAACTTTGAACCTTTAAGTAATAAGGATCTTCATAATTATGAAAAAAAACGGCGGGATAATAATAAATAGTAATCAAACCTTACTTGTTCCGGATTGCCCGATTATTCCTTTTATTGAAGGGGACGGGATAGGCGGCGACATATGGTATGCGACACGAATGGTAATTGATGCAGCAGTGCATGCCGCATACAGCGGTAATAAAAAAATATCCTGGCTCGAGGTTTATGCCGGAGAAAAGGGATACCAAAAAACAGGCAAATGGCTTCCTGCCGAAACCCTTGATGCAATAAAAAAATACGTAATTGCCATAAAAGGGCCATTGACCACCCCTGTAGGAAAAGGAATAAGCAGCTTAAATGTTGCTATAAGACAAAAGCTGGATCTTTACGCGTGCGTCAGGCCTGTAAAGTACATTGATCATGTTCCAAGCCCAATGAAGAATCCTGAAAAGGTCGATATGGTCATTTTTCGGGAAAATACAGAGGATGTATATGCAGGAATTGAATGGGAATCCAAAAGCGAGGAGGCAAAGAAGGTAATATCCTTTCTTAAAAACAGTATGAACGTTTCCATTCCCGACGATGCAGGGATAGGGATAAAACCTATAAGTGAAAAAAACAGCAAGAGACTGGTGTCAAAAGCCATCTCATATGCCATTGAAAACAGGCTCCCGACAGTGACTCTCATGCACAAGGGAAACATCATGAAATATACAGAAGGGGCTTTCAACAAATGGGGATATGAAGTTGCCCGGGATATGTTCGGACACAGAACCATAACCGAAAATGAGCTTTTTGATAAATATAACGGCATCATCCCAAAAGATAAGGTCATCATAAAAGACCGGATTGCTGACATGCTTTTTCAGCAGGTGCTTCTCAGGCCTGAAGAATATCATGTAATCGCCACTCCTAACCTGAATGGCGACTATCTTTCAGATGCGCTCGCAGCCCAGGTTGGCGGCCTGGGTATAGCGCCTGGCGCAAACATAGGGGATTTTTGCGCGGTTTTTGAAGCAACTCATGGCACAGCCCCAAAGTATGCAGGCCAGGACAAAGTAAACCCAAGCTCCTTGATCCTTTCGGGAGCAATGATGCTTGACTACATGGGATGGAATGAGTCTGCAACCTTAATTAGAGATGCTCTTAAGTCAACCATAGCCGATGAAACGGTAACATATGACCTGGCGCGTCAAATGCCAGGCGCAAAAGAGGTAAGGTGCTCTGAGTTTGCCAAAGGAATTGTTAAAAAAATTGGTTAGCGATAAGCTTGGGCATACCCTTAAAACAATTCTAACAACTCTGCAGGAGGTTGTTTTCCCGACAAGGTGCCTTGTTTGCAAAGCTTTTTTGAAAGATAAACAACAAAAAAACCTTGTTCAAAATTTTCAAGGTGAAGCCTCTTTTGACTGCCAAAACATGCCCTCATTCCAAAACCTGATGACAGGATTTTTATGCCCAACATGCCTGAAAGGCTTTATTCCTGTTGAACCCCCAATCTGTCCTGTGTGCGGAATCATGTTTAAAAGCCGCGAAGGGGAGGATCATGTTTGCGGCGAATGCTTGACCTCTCCAAAAAAATTCAGGATATCCCGCTCTCCGGGCATATACGACAAAGAATTTATGGCTGTAATCCATTGCCTGAAATATAAAGGAAAGATCCAGCTTGCGAGGCCCCTTGGGATGCTTCTGTTTTCCGCTTTTATCAACTTCTGGGGTATAAACAGTATCGATATTATCGTGCCTGTTCCTCTTCATATTAAACGGTTCAGAAAACGGGGTTTTAATCAGGCTTATCTTCTGGTAAGAGACTGGAAACAAATTGCTGAAAAATTAAATATCGGGCTGCCTGATATCAGAATTGATACAGATGTTCTTACAAGAAGCAGGTGGACTGATCCGCAAACTGGTCTGGATCGCAAGAAACGGATGACAAACATTAAAAATGCTTTCAGTGTCAGAGACGAGACTATAATTAAAAACAAAAGGATACTCCTTGTAGATGATGTTTATACTACAGGGGCAACCGTAAATGAATGCGCAAAGGCTCTTTTGCGTTGCAACGCCGAATATGTCGATGTGCTTACCCTGGCCAGGGCCATGTGAAGTCGGAGGTCAGAGGTCGGAGGTCAGAGGTAAGAAGGTAAGGAGGTCGGATGTCAGAGATCGGAGAACATGTAACCGTTGAACGATGTACTTTGAACTTTGAACGTTTAACCTTTGAACCATTGAATTAAGCAGGGCTGGAGAATAAAAAATGGTAACATTTGAATCTCTTTGTTCGAAAAAGGATAAGATTGCAGTAGTAGGTCTGGGATATGTAGGGCTTCCTCTCGCCGTCAGCATGTCGAAACATTTTGAAGTGATCGGCTATGATCTTAAACCTGATAGAATTAAGGAGCTTAAGTCCGGCTTTGATCGGACAATGGAAGTTTCAGGCGAGGCT
>CBDAFK010000269.1:0-6783 GCA_965195235.1 uncultured Desulfobacterales bacterium
CCTATCATCTGGGGAAGACCGCAGGGTTCAAAAAGTGAAGGCATCAGCACAAAATCCGACGCCCCATAGGCAAGACGTGCCAGGCGCTCATCAAAGTCGCATATCGCAACTCTGTTATACAGATTATGATATTTTACAATATCCTCGAAATGTCTCTTAAACTCACCATTGGCCACAAAAACAATCTCCAGGTTCTGGTCCCAATAGCGGGAAACAAACTTATAAAGGATTTCAGACAGTAACTGACAACCCTTTTGAATCATATCAAGACGGGAAGGCCAGAAAAACAAAGGCGCGCTGTCATCCTGAATAAGCCCTAATGCCTGCTGTATAAAAAGCTTGTTGTTTTGTTTGCCTTCAACATGATTTTCCGGGCCGTATTGAAAGTTAATATCTCTGTCAATGAGAGGATTAAAGGAAGGATCAGGGGCATTGAGTATTCCTGCAGCACATCCGGCATTCCATTTGTTGGCCAGCTCCTGTTTTAATGGCTGTTCAATAAACTCGTGCCTTCCTTCCACCAGTTCCATCATAAAGGTCGGGCTTACGGTGTTGACAAAGTGGGCGGCAAAAACCCCACTAACCAGAAAATCTACAGGATTCGATTCCCAGGCTTCCTCGTATTCACATGCCATATTCTCATAATAAAGGTTTTTCCAGAAGTATGCCGCATCTATACCTCTGTCTTCAATATAGGATAGGGGGCTTTTGACAGTATAAATATTATGGACTGTAAAAAGGCAGGGAATGTTAAGCTGTCTTGCCATTGCCGGGATAAGGCCCGTCATCCAGTCGTTGCAATGAATCAGATCCGGTTGCACACGGGGAACAATATTATTGATAACCTCCCGTTGAAAGGCAAGGGCTATCTTTATGTTTTCACCTCCATAATTCGAGTAAACACGATTTAAATAATAAAAGGCTCTGTCTTCTGCAAGATGCACCCTTTCTTCCGGCATACTGCTCTGAAATTTGTTTCTTTCCTGCATCAACAGGGGCCACAGGGGTCCAATGTTATCGCCGAAAATGGCGCGATAATCAGGAATCGCAACATGAACATCGGCTCCCTGTTCAAACAGAGCGCTGATTAAGGCTGCCGAGACGTCGGCAAGACCTCCTGCCTTGGCCGTGAAATAATTTGCAAGGTTTCCCATGTCATTGGGCAGATAGGTGACTTCCGGGGTGACTATAAGAACGCGGGGGTTTTGGGATGAATGTATCATTGGATTGTTGATTTATGATTGTTGATTTATGATTGTTGATTGTTGATTGTTGATTGTTGGAATCGCTGAGTTTATGCTGAGGAACCGAAGTGCTCTATCTTTTCACTCGACAATCATCTGACCTCCGACCTCTGACCTCTGTCCTCCGACTTCTGACCTCCGACTTCTGACCTCTGATTTCCGATCTCTGACCTCCGACCTCATGCCTGCGTAATAAGACCGGGTGTAAATTTTATCCAGTCATCTGCCCTTGGTTCCACCCTGGCAGTGAAACCATACCGGCCTGAATCGCTGCAGGTTATTGTGCATTCATACAGATAACGTCCCTCTCCAAGCTCTTTGCATACGGTCATATGTTCAGTCCTGGCATCTCCTAAGGCGCCCATGGATTTTATATGCCCGTAACAAAACAGCACTTCCACTTCATCAGGACTGAGTTCTTCAAGATAAACCTCAGATGTTGCACGAAACGTTTCTCCAACCCGAAAAGGGCCCTCTGAATCTCTAACAGGCTTGCTAATACTTACATTATTCCAGAGGTCGCGAAATCGTTTGTGCTTGACAGCCTGATTCCTTGCTTCCTCAGCATTATGCGCGATTAGCTCATCAAACCGCTTTGCAGCCGGAATATAAAAGCGTTTTTCATATTCACCAACCATGCGCATGCTGCAATAATCCTGCATCCCCATTTTCATGGATTCCTTCATCATTTTAACCCATCCGGCTGGTGTATTTCCGTTATTTCTTTCATAAAAACAGGGGATTACATCGTTTTCCAGAATATTATAAAGAGCCTGGCTCTCTACAATATCCTGATAAGAACTGTCTGAGTACTCTTCACCGCTGCCGATACACCAGCCTCTTTCTTTGGAGTATCCTTCGCACCACCATCCGTCAAGAATACTTACATTTAACACACCATTCACAGCCGCCTTCATGCCGGAGGTGCCGCATGCCTCAAAGGGTCTCCTGGGAGTATTCAACCATACATCGGCTCCCTGCACGAGATGTCGCGCCATATTCATATCGTAATCCTCTAAAAACACAATCCGATGACTCATATTCGGCCTGCCCGTAAACCGGACAATCCGCTGTATTAATTGCTTCCCCTCATTATCTTTTGGGTGCGCCTTTCCCGCAAATATAATCTGAACCGGATATTCTTTGGAATTAAGGATCGCCTCTAATCGTTCAGGATCCTGCAGCAGGAGATAAGCTCGTTTGTAAGTTGTAAAACGCCGGGCAAAGACAATAGTCAGTGTGTCCTGATCCAGAACAGACTCGGCCTGTTTCATTATCGCCTTTGGCGCATTGCGTCGCCCATACTGTTTTACCATCAAATCCCGAACATTCCGGACAAGATCGGAACGGCTCATTTCATGGGCGCGCCAGAGTTCATCGTCGAATATCTCGCCGATTCGTTTGATATTTTCAGGTTTCCGGGAACTCATGTGCCAATCCGGCCCCAGGTAACATTCAAAAAGCAGCGCTATCTCCCGGGAAATAAAAGATGATACATGTATCCCATTTGTTATATGGGTGATGGGAACCTCATCTTCGGGTCTGTTCGGCCATACATGGGACCACATTTTTCGCGCCACCTTCCCGTGCAACCTGCTGACTCCGTTGCAGTGCTGGGACAAGTGCAACCCTAAAATAAACATGGAAAAAGGACGTTCAGGATCCGATTCCCCTGATTCAACTGACTGGCCCCATGATAGCATTTCCTTTTCCGTGACCCCAAGATATTTTTGCATAGGCCGGAGATAAGGCATTACAAGGTCAGCGGGGAATTCATCATAACCCGCGGCCACAGGTGTGTGTGTTGTAAAGATATTGGTCCTCGGAACAATCTCTAAAGCTGTCTCAAGATCCACACTGTATGCCGAGATTATCTGCGCAAGCCGTTCCAGGGCGGCAAATGCGCAATGCCCTTCGTTCATATGACAGACCTTTGGACAAAGCCCCATAGCTGCAAGAGCGCGCATACCGCCGATTCCAAGCATTGCCTCTTGCGCCAGCCTTATTTTTGGGCCTCCGGCATAAAGACTTGATGTAATATCTCGACCTTTTGGTGAATTCTCAATCAGATCGGTATCAAGCAAATAAAGCGGGATACGTCCGATATCGACTTTCCAGACTTCAGCCTGTATTTCTCCCTCAGGGCCTGCAACAGAAACGCGCACCTCTTTCCCTGAATGATCCTTTACTCTTTCCAGAGGAAGATTATAAAGATTGGTTTCCGGATACTCCTCCTGCTGCCATCCCTCCTTATCGAGGAACTGGCGAAAGTATCCATGGTGGTATAAAAGCCCAACCCCTACTATTGGAAGAGACATATGGGAAGCCGCCTTTAGATGATCGCCGGCTAATATTCCGAGCCCTCCCGCAAACAATGGAAGACTTTCGTGAATTCCAAACTCCATGGAACAATAGGCGATCACACCTTCCTGCCCGTATGGAGACCTGGATCTGTCAACAGGCGCTAAGATACGCTTTTCAAAACGATCTTTTACTCGCTGTATATGCGCAAGAAAACTGTCGTCATTTGCCAGTTCATCAAGCCGTTTTTGAGAAATCAATGTTGAAAAAATAATGGGATTTCGCCCTGACTCCTCCCAGAGTTCGGGATCAATACGGTTGAAAAGCGCCAGAGCATCAGGCTTCCAGGACCACCAGAGGTTTCTCGACAATACCTCCAGAAAAGAAAGCTGCTCAGGAAAGGTCGGAATTACCTGATATGTTTGAAAGTCATCCATTATTTTATATCCTTTTTAAACGTACCTTGCCACAAAGACACTAAGACACTAAGGTCATAAAATTATTATTCACTTCGTGTCTTAGCGGCTGAATACTTACCTTTGAAGAACAACTACGGAATTTTCACCATCCCCGTATGGATGTGTTACATACCTGTCAGCTTCTCCATCATTTTCCCAGGTTTTATCATCCAGCAGATAACGAAACTGATATTCTCTGTTCGGTTCAAGATCAAGAGTCACGACAAACGACCCGTTTTTTAGCTTTCTCATGGGAGTAGCATAAATATTCCAGTCGTTAAACTCGCCGACAATATTGGCGGATCCGGCGGATTTGGGCGCTTTCTCAGGCAGCCTGAAAGTGACTTTGCATACAGGTTTGGTTTTAAGATATTTTTTTTTGATACTCATAATAATCTCCTTTATTCAATTAAAATTAATAATATCCCAAAACAACTTTTTTTACAATTTATTTTTGAGTTTTAACCATACCCTCAGCAGCTCACTTGCCCCCCATGCCTGTGCGTCACATCCGCGCTGGGTGTGCGGAAAATTTCCATCCATAATTTCCGGCACATGACCTGCGCATCCCTCGCTGATAAGCCCGGCGCTGCTTCCAAGCCATGCCAGAGCAGTCTCTCTCCCCTTATTGCCATAAGCTTTAACCCAGGCCTCACAAAATGTGGGTAAAAGCCATGTCCATGCAGTGCCGTTATGGTATACGGGCTTCCGTTTTGTATCCTCCTCTCCTGTATATTTTCCCTGGTAGGGATTATACGGATCATTAATTATTTCTCCCTTATATTTAATGGGAAGGGGGTAATGAACAGGCTGGTCTGCCAGGCTGCGAATAGCGCCTGGAATCAGGAGCTTTTCACAGGCCGCCACAATTTTGCGGATGATTCTTTTGTCTGTCACAGCTCCAAGCGTTACAGCCAAAAGCTGGTTTGGACGGAGAGCGTCATCGGGGTTCGCCTGGCCGGTCGGGATACCGGGATCTGCATGAAGACAATCCGACAGATATCCCTCCTCTTCCATCCAGTATAGTTCATAAACCGACGAACAAACCTGTCCGGCAATCTTCTCCCAGCAACCCTCTTTGCTCTTGCTGTCAATGCGCGCCAAAAAGGAAAGGGCAAAAAACCAGAGCGCCTGGATTTCTATCGGATATCCCTCCCGTGGAGTGCCTGCCGGATGGTTGGTATCCATCCATGTAAAATGGGCAGGACTGAAAAGCAGGCCCGATTCCTGATCCATGACGATGCCGTTGAAAGTGCCTGAAATCATACAGCGCCCAATGGAAAGAAGTATCTCGCGAATTGTCCGGCCGTCGCACTGCGCGTCAAGAAATGCCTCGCTTTTTTCAGCATCTATCAGATCGGAACACGCCGCAAAAAACCAGAGTGATGCGTCGGACGTGTCCCTGTTTTCAGCGCTTTCACCCCTGATCATGTTTGGAAGGGTCCCTCCTTCCTCAAACCGCCCGAACTGATGCAAAATGTCTCGGGCATCTCCGGTGTTGCCTGCCGCGATCAAACCCCGTGCAAAAATAAGGGCATCACGCCCCCAATCCAGAAACCAGGGATATCCGGCGATCACCGTTTTTAAGTTTCCCCGCTTCACCACATAATGATCCAGTGCCCTTTTCAGCGCTTCATTCAATTTCCATGAATCACCGTCATCAAATAAGTTGTCAGGATTATTGTTTGTTGCTCTTACGGGTGATCTCTTCTCATTTTGAGCCTCCGCAATACCGGCATAAAGCTCCACGGTCTGACCGCCTTTTAGAAAGGCGGTAAAATAACCCGGACTGAACAGATCCGAATCAGGGTCGATTCCACGCTCAGCATCCACAGGACGGCGCACCATGTAATGCCATTCAGGCTCACTGACAAAACTGCCTTGGGAAATCTCAATCCTGAGCAAATGCCTTGTTGCAGGGGAAAAAGTAAACCCCGCGGGATGTATTGTGACAGCCTTTGGCCAGAGATGTTCCGGTCCCTGATATGCTTTTGTGCTTTCGTGGAAGTTTCTGTCTTCTATGTCAGGCCGAAGGATAAGCTTTATCCGCTGACTGTCGGCCAGCTTTCCTTCCTTACCTCCGGATAGATGCCGGGAAAATAGCATTCTTACGGCATTTTCTCCTGGAATCATCTCAATTCTTACAGTAAGCAAAACATGTTCACCCTGGCCAGTTGGAATAAAGTATCTCCACAATCCCCTGGAATCATAATCAAAACAAAATGAATCAATACAATCGATTGAAATTTCCTGGGAATAACCCTGAAACACCACCCAGGCCCTGCACCTTGTAAACATGATCTGCCTGTCTTCAGGAAACTCAGAATTCAGATTTGCTGCAAGAATAGCGTCATACCGGCTGCACAGTTTTCCCCAGGAAACATTGGCACGAAGCATGCCCCCTCTGCCATTTGTCCCCAATAAAAGAGGCGGCCTCTGGAGCAACTCAGCCCTTTGATAACACTTTTTTATCATGATATCTTTTGGCCTGGACAAAAAAAGGAGAGGCGCTTCTACATGTTCACATTTTCCGGGCGAGTAAACAGATATCTTCAAAATAGCGGAGCGATGGCCTTTTGAAGGAGGCAAGGGAGAAAAAAGGGCAAAAAATGAGCCATCAGCGCACGACAGGCTCTGTTCCTGGGCCAATGACCTGTCTTTGTCTGTAATTCCGGCGCGAAAAGAGAGGCTGGAGCGGATAAGCAGAAAATGATCCGGAGGCACCATTACTTCCCGCCTTGAATCACGGGGCCACTGCCAGATTATAACTCGCGGCTCCT
>CBDAFK010000270.1:0-12369 GCA_965195235.1 uncultured Desulfobacterales bacterium
AAAAATAATGTTATATCTACAATAAAAATCAACTCTGATGAATTCGTAAAAAGTCGAAAAGTTTTCTTTTCAGTCATTCCGGCACGCGGCGCAAGCGCCTGCGCTGCACGTAAAAGCCGGGCACGTAGTGACACGAAGTGACACGCAGTGACACGCAGTGACACGCAGTGAAGCATAAGCGCTAACCGTCAGCTCTAACCGTCAGCGCTAACCAGTAAATTCAATGCGTTCTGGATGCCGGATCAAGTCCGGTATGACGATTTCGAGACTTTTTACGAGATTGTTAATTTATGATAGTAAGGATTGTTAATTTCGTAAATATGTCTATAATAAGCATCGTTTTGATGAGGGTTAAATGGGATTTTTTAATTTTAAATCCGCGATAGTTCAAACCGGCCTTGAGAGCTTTATCGAGAGCCCGCCTGGATGGATAAAAGGAAACCGCCTGGGCCTTTTAAGTAATCCTGCTTCGGTTGACAGAAGACTTTTTCATGCCCGTGAACTGATAAGCAGACAATTCCCAGGCCGGCTTGCGGCATTATTTGCTCCGCAGCATGGATTTTTTGCGGAAAAACAGGATAACATGATCGAGTCTGATGATATAATTGACCCCTTGTTGAAAATTCCTGTTTTCAGTCTTTACGGTAAAACCAGAATTCCCTCTAAAGAAATGTTCGATTTGATTGATATTCTTATTATTGACCTGCAGGATGTTGGAACGCGTGTTTATACTTTTATTTACACTATGGCTTTTTGCCTTGAAGCAGCCAAAAGATTCGGTAAAAAGGCGGTGGTTCTTGACCGGCCGAATCCCATAAACGGTTTAACGGTAGAAGGAAACTGTCTGTCTCCTGAATGTGCGTCATTTGTCGGGCGATATCCGATACCGATGCGACACGGATTAACTATCGGTGAACTTTCCCTTATGTTTAACAATTATTTCAAGATTGGCTGCGATTTGGAGGTTATTCCCATGAACGGGTGGCGCAGAAATATGTATTTCCATGATACAGGCCTTCCCTGGATCCCGCCATCACCGAACCTCCCGACACCGGCATCTGCCATGGTTTATCCTGGTCAGGTATTATGGGAAGGAACCAATGTTTCCGAAGGCAGGGGAACAACCCAGCCTTTTGAGCTTTTTGGAGCTCCGTTTATCGATACAAAAAAGGTTTTATCCTCCCTGGGCTCAGGCGGGTTGTCGGGCCTGACTTTGAGGAAAACCGTATTTGAACCCGCATCAAACAAATGGCAAGGAAACCAGTGTAATGGTTTCCAGATACATATAATTGATCCGGATAAATACCGGCCATATATAACTACACTCAGGCTGCTTCAGGCTGTAATTTTTTATCACAGGGACCGGTTTAAGTGGAAGCTCCCGCCATATGAATATGAATTTGAAAGGATTCCGATTGATCTCATAACCGGCGACAAGGATATACGACGGCAAATAGAAAATTTTGACAACATTGATGAGATGGCAGCATCATGGGAGGATGGTATAGATAAGTTTGTTAAGGCAAGCCGCCAATTTTATCTTTACAGCCACTAAGGCACAAGTGAGCTATATGATTGAGGAATTGAGGGATTAAGGGATTAAGGGATTAAAAGTGACAACATCCTTCAATTCGGAATTCCTAAATCCCTGAATTCCCAAATTATATTATAATCCCTGCCTGCCTCAGGCAAGTTGGTGTCTTAGTGTCTTTGTGTCTGAACTATTACGATTTAAGGAGTTTTGTGGTGGAAAAAGAGCAGACAGAATGGAAACGGATGATATTTAAGAAAAACAAGGTGTGGCTGGCAACAGGGCAAAACGGAAAACCGATTTTAAAAAGCGGAAAGGTGTTGATAAAGTATCAGATTGACCAGGACTATGAGTACTGGGTCCACGAAAATGGGATTAAGCCTGTTGGTTCATTGAAAGCTGAAAACAAAGGGCTTAAAAAAAACAGGGCAGGTACAAAAACAGAACGCAAGGGAGAGTTTGACAAGGAAACATTGAGTGATAATACAATTTTCATCTATACGGACGGCGCTTCTTCCGGCAATCCCGGCCCTTCAGGAATAGGAATTTTGCTGCGTTTTAAAGATCATGAAAAGGAAATATCGAAAAACATAGGAACGGCAACTAACAATATTGCGGAGCTTGAAGCAATTAAGACAGCTCTTTTGGAACTAAAGCATTACGATTATCCTGTGAGGGTTTTTACGGACAGCAGCTATGCGTGCGGGGTGCTTACCCTCGGCTGGAAGGCAAGAAAAAACAAGGAACTGATAAACTCGATTAAAAAACTGATTTCAAAATTCAGTAACCTGAAACTAATTAAGGTAAAAGGGCATAACGGCTTTGCCGGGAATGAAAAAGCGGACTTTCTTGCGACCTCAGCTATAAGGAATGAAAAAAAGATATAGAGCCCTGCGCATGATTGTGCAGGGCTCTATATAACTCATGATGTTTCTTTTGCTTTTAATGTATCGATCTCTTTTTTCAGATCATCTATTTCGTGTTTGTATTTATCAACATCTTCTACGTTTGGCGCTTTACTTATCGCTGTATCCTCTTTTTTCCAGGAATCTTTGATTTCATCAAAGCCAAGATAAAGAGCTAATCCACCTCCCGACAAAAGCATTATCGGGATAGCACCGGCTAAAAGTTGTAAAAAAGGTTTCCACCAAATTGATACGCCGATGATGCCTAACACAGCCGCGATTGCCCCTCCAATTAGTGTTTTCATAAAAAACCATCCTCCATTAAACTAAAGTGCATTAGAAATTTTTTTCTGTTGAATTATAGATTTTTAAAAATTATCATAATAAGTATAATAACGCAAGTTTAATTTTCACGAGTTCATGCAGTAGTTCAGCCACTAAGGCACTAAGACACTAAAATTATAATATAATTCTATTAAAATTCATAGTTCATAGTTCATAATTCAGGAATTGCGAATTTAGGGATTTAGGGATTAAAGGTATTCTGTTGATTTCAATTCCTCAATCCCTTAATTCCTCAATTTCTCAATCATATCCCTCCCTTGTGTCTTTGTGTCTTAGTGGCTGAACTGTTACAAATTCATCAGGGAACTAAGGATATGGTTTTGGATTTATATAAGGTCATCAAATAAGCAATGATAAAATATAGATGGATACAATTTAAAAACAGGGTGAGGGCTTGGATCGATAAGGCTCTTCAGGGCACGCACAATCACTACCTTTGCTTTTTGCCCGGGAAGATAGGTTTTTTATCCTCCTGGTTCCTGAAACTTTTCTTTTCAGGCATTAAGATTAACAAGGAACAGACCCTGACGCTTAAAAAGCTCAAGAAGGAAGGGATCGTTGTTTATGTTACCAAATATAAAAGTTATTTTGAATATCTTTTTTATTATACACGCTATAAGCAGGATGGCCTTGCCTTTCCTGAAATAAGCTTTGATTATAAGGTGCTTATATGGCAGCCTGTCTCGCGTATCCTGAGGATTTTTTTATCATATTTTGATTATATATTCACCAACCTGTCTTTGCCTGATGCTTATGCCGGCGACTATATTAAGCAGGAACTGATAAACGGCCGGTCAGGCCTGCTGTCTCTTGTTGAAAAAAAAGGCTTTTACCGCAGATTTGTTAAGCAAAAGACAGACCCCTTGCAATATCTTATCGAAATGCAGCAATCTGTTGAAATAGGTGACAGACCGATTCTTATTGTTCCTCAACTGATATTTTTCAGTAAAAACCCGCATAAATCTACTCCCACCATAACCGATGTCCTGTTAGGCTCTGAAGAAAAACCCGGGAAAATAAGGCGCCTGATTGCCCTGTTCAAAAATCCCGAAAAGGTATTTATGGAAATATCTGAACCAATTAATTTAAAGCATTTTTTAGAATTAGATCAAATCCGGCAGCGGGGTATTGAATATCAGTCGCTTGTGTTGAGACGCAATCTTTTGCTTCAGATAAACCGCCACCGCCAGAGCACTATCGGGCCTACCCTGAAATCAGGGGAAGAGCTTAAAGAAAGCATCCTGACAAATGATCGTCTTCAAAGCTTTATGGAGAATTATTCAAAAAAGCATAACATGCCGATTCAGCGGGTACATAAAAAGGCCGATAAATATCTTGATGAAATTGCCGCCAAATACAATATAGCAATAATCAAGATACTTGCGGGACTGGTCAAATGGGTTTCAAATACAATATTTGAAGGGGTTACAGTCAATATGGATGTGCTAAGCAAGGTAAAAAGCATGTCGAAAAAGGGACCGTTGATTCTGATTCCCTGCCACAAGAGTCACATAGATTACCTGATACTGTCATGTCTTCTTTATGATAATAATATGCCCTGCCCGCTTATTGCCGCCGGCAAAAATCTTTCTTTCTGGCCCATGGGTCCCATATTCAGAGGGGGAGGAGCTTTTTTTATCAGGCGAACATTCAAAGGGGCCGTGCTTTATTCAAAGGTTTTTGTAGAATATATTTATAAACTTCTTGAAGAAGGATTTAATATAGAATTTTTTATCGAAGGCGGCAGAAGTAGAACAGGCAAGTTGATACTGCCTAAGTTGGGGCTGCTTTCCATTTTGCTTAACGCATATAAAGACGGGGCCTGTGATGACATGATATTCGTGCCTATTTATATCGGGTATGACAGGGTCATGGAGGAAAGCGCATATCTTAACGAAATTGAAGGGGGACAAAAAAAACCCGAAAGTATATTGCAAGTCATTAAGGCAAGAAAACTGCTTAAGAAAAGGTATGGGAAAATATATATTAAATTCCACCAGCCTATGTCGCTCAACGAGCTTTTATCGCAAAGCAATATTTCGATTCAGGATATGACATCAAAGGAGCGAAATGCACTGACCCGCAATCTTGGGCACAGGATCATAAATGCCATAAACAATGTTTCGGTGGTGACTGCGTATGGCCTTGTCGCAAGCGCGCTTCTGAATTGTTCTAAGAAAAGATTTACTTATGAACATTTGATGTCAAATGCGGGAACCTACATGAATTACCTGTTGTCGCAAAAAGTCGAGTTGGCAGATACCCTTTTACTTGACAATGTTTATGCTGTTGAACAGGTTATTGATGCTTATCTTAACAGAAAACTCATCGTACAGACTTCAAAGAAGATGGAAGGCCGATTTGCCGGCGCACAATTTATGGTGAATGAAAACAAGAGACCGATTCTGGAATATTATAAAAACAACTGCATTGCCTTTTTTATTCCCGCGGCATTCACAGCTCTTACGATTTTAGAAAAGGATGCATTTCAGTTTTCTGCATCCGATCTTAATATTGGATATAATTTTCTTCAGGAATTCTTTAAAAATGAATTTGCATATAATGTTGACAGGACATCGGAATATTTTATTCGGAAAAACATAAAGGCATTTATTGATGATGCTGTGTTAATGCCTCATCCAACACTACCGGACACATATAACCTGACTTCGGCGGGCTTTAGAGAGCTGAAGCTGTTTTCCGGCTTTCTTAAAACATACTTTGAATCATACCTGATAGTTTTGAAGCACTTAGGGCGGCTGTCAAATAATTCGGCCGACACAAAGGATATCTTGAAAAAAATACAGGCTACCGGTAATCATATGTATAAAAAAAGAGAAGTTGAGCACAAAGAAGCTCTTTCAAAAATCAATTATAAAAATGCAGTAGATTATTTCATTACCCATGGAGTTAAATCTTCCCAGGATTCTGAGAAGATTGAATATTATACCAAAGCGATACAACGCTATCTAAATTGTTCTTAACCATAGCGGGAGCTTTATGAAGGCGATGATACTTGCCGCGGGCCTGGGCACGCGGCTTCTTCCCTTTACCGAATCTACACCCAAACCTCTGTTTACTATTTCAGGTCGTCCTTTACTGGATATCATAATTCACAGCCTCCAGTCCGCGGGATGTGAGGCCGTTATCATAAATACCCATCATCTGCATAAAAACATAGATTCCTTTTTAGCATCGCAACAATATGCCATACCTGTATGCACCCGTTACGAGCCGGTGATTCTCGGTACAGCGGGAGCTATAAAGAATGCTGCCTATTTCTGGGATACTCAACCCTTTATGGTTATAAACAGCGACATTGTCACAGATATTGACCTGCGGAAGGTATATGATTTTCACTTAAGTCATAACCATCATGCAACATTGGTTCTTCATGATTGCGCGGAGTTTAACAATGTATTGGTGGATAAAAACGATTTTATTACAGGCTTTCAGGGTCAGGGAAAGGAAGTAAACGCCGGCCACACAAGGAAACTCACCTTTACCGGAATACAGGTTCTCAATCCTGAAATTCTTGAACTTATACCTGACAGGATCTTTTCAAGCAGCATCGGCGTGTACAGGAAGTTAATATTATCAGGTAAAAAGGTAAAAGCTTATATCTCAAAAAAATATTACTGGAAAGATATTGGAACGCCTCAAAGATACAAAGAGACGGTTTTTGACAAGATGGCGCCCGAAGCTTTTAAGCAGGCTTTTCCGGGTTGTGTGTGTAAAAAAATAGAATGCTCAAAACTGAAAGGGGATGGTTCGGACAGAAAGTGGTACAGGCTGACCGCATCAGGTCGATCCATTGTAATGGTTGATCATGGCATCAGAAAGGAGCCAGGAACCTCTGAGATAGATTCGTTTGTTTTAATAGGTCGTCATCTGTATGATAAAGGGATATCTGTGCCCAGGATACATCTGTATGATACTTTTTCAGGAATTGTTTTTCTGGAAGATTTAGGCGATGTAAATCTGCAGGCAATCGTTAAAGCCGGCAAAAACTTAAAACAGATTCTGTCTTATTATAAATCAATTATAAAACTTCTTATCAAGATGTCTGTTTTCGGTGTTAAACAATTTGATCGATCATGGCCTTACGAGACACCATATTATGACAAAGAGGTTATTCTTGAAAATGAATGCCGTTACTTTGTTGATGCGTTTTTAAGAAGATATCTTAATCTCAATGTATACTATGATGATTTTAAAGATGAGTTTATATTGCTTGCCGATAAAGTGCTTGAATTTTCAGTTAATGGGTTTATGCACAGGGACTTTCAGTCCAGAAACATCATGATTAAAAACAGAAAGCCCTATTTTATCGACTTCCAGGGCGGCAGGATAGGCCCGATTCAGTATGACCTTGCATCTTTGCTGATCGATCCCTATGTGGCGCTTTCCTGTCATGTGCAGGATCAACTGCTTGATTATTGTGTTGATAAGCTTTTATCGTATATTCATATTGACAAGAAGAAATTTTGTTTGTGTTATAAGTATTGCGCAATAACAAGAAATCTTCAAATGCTTGGAGCGTTCGGGTATTTAAGCCTGGTTAAGGGAAAAACTTATTTTGAGCAATTTATTCCAGCAGCAACAGAGAGCTTGAAATATAATCTGTCGGTTGTTGAAGACACACAATTCCCGCGCTTAAAATCGATGTTGATAAATTCATTAAAAAACAAGGGGGAAGTAAAATGAACAGGATAAAAATTATGGTAAACGGAATTCCCGGAAATATGGCCGGCAATGTAGCAAAATATGCCATTAACGATGACAGGTTTGAACTGATTCCATATTCGCTTACAGGCCCGGAAATTTCAGAGGACAAACACAACATCGATTCTATTGCTATTACCCTTATTCATCCGAAAAATAGTGAGCAGGCCATTACAGATCTAATTGAAAAAGAGGGCGCTTTTATCAGCGTGGATTATACACATCCTTTGGCTGTAAACGGCAATGCAGAGTTTTACTGCAAAAACAATCTTCCATTTGTGATGGGCACTACAGGAGGAGACAGAAAGCTTCTTGAAGATACGATAAAAAAATCTTCCATTCCCGCTGTAGTAGCGCCTAACATGGCAAAACAGATAGTTGGTTTCCAGGCCATGATGGAATATGCGGCAAAAACATTTCCAGGTCTTTTTAAAGGATACTCGCTTCAGGTCAGGGAAAGTCATCAGAAAGGCAAGGCAGACACCAGCGGAACCGCCAAGGCAATGATAAGGTATTTCAACGAGTTTGGCATACCTTTTACCGAAGAGGAAATTATAAAGGAACGTGATCCTGAAACTCAAAAAACAAAGTTGGGCATACTGGAAAAATATCTTTCAGGGCACGGATGGCACACATATACCCTGATTTCAGAAGACCGGACAGTGCGTTTTGAATTTACACACAACGTAAATGGTCGTGATATATATGCCAAAGGAACCCTTGATGCTATTTACTATCTTTATAAAAAAGTAGAAGAGGGGGTCAAGGGGAGGATGTTTACGATGATAGATGTGTTAAAAGGGGCATAAATGGGCAGTGGGGTCAATTGAATATCGAATGTCGAATGTCGAATGTCGAATTATGAAGTTTAATAAGGTTTTTCATTACTTCGAAATTCATTATTCCTTGTTCGATATTCTGCGGTTCACCTGCCGACAGGCAGGAAACGAAATATGCTTAAGTCAACAGCATTGGGATCTGTAGGCAGTGGGAATGAGAAGGTGGTGACAAAAATGAAAAAATTAATATTTATTTTTATTTTATTTCTGGCCGCCCCTGCCATTGCCGGTGAGCTGTTTCCCAAAAAAGGCTGGTTAGACAAAGCAAATCTTCTTGCAAGCAGGGATGCTGCGGTCGGAGGAGAGATTTCCATATTTGCCGGCCAGTACCCGAAAAGCCTCAATTACTATCTCGATAACAATGTTCTGTCTGCAGAGATATTTGGAGCCATGTTCGAGTCTTTGCTGTCCATAAATCCTGTTACGCTGGAGTATGAACCGGGCCTTGCTGAAAAATGGTTGATATCTGACGATAAAAAGAGCTTTACCTTTTATATTGACAAAAGGGCCAGGTGGAGCGACGGCGCCGCAATAACCGCACATGATGTAAAATGGACTTATGATGCCATAATGGATCCAAAAAACCTCACAGGCCCGCACAAATTGGATATGGAGCGTTTTCAGCCTCCTGTTGTGATCGATAAATATACAATATGTTTTACTGCTAAAACTGTTCACTGGAAAAACCTTGGCGTTGCAGGGGGTTTTCATATTCTTTGCAGACATGCATACGAGGGAAAGGATTTCAACAAACTCAATTTTGAATTTCCTGTAGTTTCCGGTCGTTACAAGCCTGGGGAAATCAATGAAGGGATTTATATTGCTTTAAAGCGACGTGAAGACTGGTGGGATATAAGCTCCAAAAGATCAAAGGGGACAGGGAACTTTCAATCAATGAAATTCAAGTTTTTTGCTGAAAGGGAAAATGCATTTGAGGCATTTAAAAAGGGCATGATCGATCTTTTCCCCATATATACTGCCAGGATATGGGTTAATGAAACCAAAGGGGACAATTTTTTAAAAAACCGGATAACAAAGCAAAAGATCTATAATCATCACCCGATTGGTTTCCAGGGATTTGCGATGAATATGAGAAAGCCTCCTTTTGATGACATTAGAGTTCGCAAGGCAATGGCGCTTCTTCTTGACAGAAGAAAAATGAACGCTGCCCTGATGTACGGCCAGTATTTTCTTCACAAGTCATATTTTGAGGATCTATATACAAGCCGGCATCCATGCCCGAACCGGTTGGTTGAGATGGACAGAGAAAAGGCCAGGGACTTTTTCAGGCAGGCTGGATGGGAGGTGAATCCAAAAACCGGATTGCTTGAAAAAGATGGGATAAAATTTTCTTTTAGATTTTTAACCAGAAGCTCTTCTTCCGAGAAGTTTCTGGCCATATACGCCGAAGACCTGAAGGATGTTGGATTAGAGCTTGTCATCGACAAAAAAGACTGGGCTGCATGGGCAAGGGATATGGATGAGTATAATTTTCAGATGACATGGGCTGCGTGGGGTTCAGGTATTTTTAAAGACCCGGAGAGTATGTGGTCGTCAAAAGAGGCTGACAGGAAGGCGGGAAACAATATTACGGGCTTTAAAAACCCGCTGGTAGATAAACTTATAGAAAAACAAAAGGCTGTTTTTGATATAAAAAAGCGAAATGAAATATACCGGCAAATCGATCAGATTATTTGTAATGCTCATCCATATGTGCTTTTATGGAATATCAATTATACAAGGCTTCTTTACTGGAATAAATTCGGCACGCCAAATACTGTTTTATCCAAATACGGAAATGAAAGCAGCGCTTACTGGTACTGGTGGCTGGATGAAGATTCAAAAGCCGATCTTCAGGATGCTGTAAAGAACAAAGGATTTTTGCCTCCAAAGAAATCTTTGATATATTTTGATGAAATGTTTAATCCTGATTGAACTGAACAGCGAGCGCATTCTCGCTACGGGGAGCTTCAACATTTTTCAAAGGTCTCTATTAACAAGCCTTTTTAATAAGATATCTTCGATATTTCGCCTTGAATCCAGAACAGATAACACATAAACTTTCATATCTGTTACTCTAAAAATAATTCTCCAAGGTGATTCAATTAATTCTCGATACTGTATAATACCTTGGTCTTTAAGCTCTGGGACTATACGACATCTTTCTGGCATAGCATATAGGCTCGATGCCTTTTTTTTGATTTTTTGAAGAATTTTTAATGCGTTTGCTGGGTTATCAATTGCGATATAATTAATTATCTCTATTAAATCATTTTCTGCAATACCAGCCCATTCAACTTTATAAATCCGATTCATTTAAGCTTATCTTTCAATGAGCTTTCTATATCTTTAAATACTTTCTCTTGAGATTTGACTTTTCCATTTTTAATATCTGATTCGCCTTGGGAAAGCGCTTTTAATATTCCAATTGCGTTACGCATATTTTCATAACTTTTAGGATCTTGAAGAACAGCGCGCGGCTCACCATGTTGTGTTATAATAACAGGGCGATGGGTATCATTTATTTGATTTAATAAATCAGCAGCTTTTGACTTTAAGTATGTAATAGGTTTTATGTCACTTGTAATTTGCATTTTTACCTCCAATCTAAATATGATACGAAATACAGACTGTTTGTCAAGAATTATTTCTTTGTGGTTTCATTGCGAACGCTTAAGGTCACCTGCCCCAGAAGCAATGATGACTTGGCAAAAGCACGTTTTACTCTGCAATAGCACAGATAAAAAATGCGCGACAAATTAGACAAATACTGAACTCTACGACTATAGGCGGTGAAAAAATCGCAAAAGAAAATCAATATTTACTCTTTGACGATATAAACTTATAAACTGATGAGCGTCTCGTAAGCCATATGGGCGTTGCCCTTGTCCGCGTGGAAAAGATTTTCGGTAATCATAGTGTGAAGGAACTTGATTGAGATTTAGTAACCGTGTTAAAATAAATATTGATTTTATTTCAGCAGTACCCAAAATTCAGGAATACTACAAGGTCATAGCTGTATTCTGTATAATAATAGACAAGTTTTCAGGTTGTGATCTGAGATGGCATTAAAATTTTACAGATTTTCGCTATAACCTTATAGTTTTTTTAAAGATAATTGGATTTTATTGTATTGAAGGGGAAATTGGTATATCAAGTGTTTTTACCCTCACGCCTGTCGTAGTATAATGACTTGCCGGAGAACAATTGGATGAACGCATGCTGATATTATCTCAACAGGCCGTGAGTTTATCTGTGCACAAAAGCCAGCTTGTTGGCCACCCGGACATTCGATGAATATGAAAGAAAAAATAATTAAAAAACTCTCAATTATTGAGAAGGAATATAATGTTAAAATCATATATGCATGCGAATCAGGCAGTAGAGCCTGGGGATTTGAATCACAAGATAGTGATTATGATGTAAGGTTTATTTATTCCCACGATCTTAATTGGTATCTGAGTATAGAAGATCGAAGAGATGTAATAGAAAAGCCTGCTGATGGAGTGTTTGATATTAATGGTTGGGATTTACAGAAGACATTAAAATTATTACGCAAATCAAATCCACCATTATTGGAATGGCTCCAATCACCAATTGTATATAATAAAATAGATAACTATACTAAATTGATTAAAGATCTTTTGCCAAAATATTATTCGCCAAGAAATTGTTATTACCATTATCTTCATATGGCAAAGGGTAATTTTCGGGATTATCTAAAAGGTGAAGAAATCTGGATCAAAAAATATTTCTATGTATTGCGGCCTATATTAGCCTGCCGGTGGATCGAAAAATATAATTGTCCTGTGCCGATGGAATTTGAGATTTTGCTGAGAAAAACGGTTGATGATAAGGAACTACGAATCGAAATAGATGAATTGCTTAAAAGAAAAAGATCAGGTGAAGAACTTGATTATGCTCCGAGAATACCGGTTATTAGTAAATTCATTGAAACTGAGTTAAGCCGACTTGAGCAAAACAAACCTGACAAAACAGAGCTTAAAGACTATTCTGAGCTTAA
>CBDAFK010000271.1:0-10388 GCA_965195235.1 uncultured Desulfobacterales bacterium
ATCTCCTGGCACCACTTCCGCTCTGGTTTCCGGAAAATCGGAAAAATATTCTTCTGTAAATTCTTTAAGCCGTTTCTTCGCTCCTTCTACTATCTCATCTTCAAACTTGCTTATAGAAGGGTGAGGAACGTAAATGCCGGAGAAATATTCAAAAACACGGGCCACAAATAAAAGATGAATTTTTGCACCAAATTTTTCCGCCATTGTTGTCACGTAGGGAACTAATTTGGGCGATGATTCCGATAAATCAACAGGAAACAAAATTTTTTTAAATTCCTTCATTTCAAACCTCCTTATTGCTTAATTTTTTGTAATAGTTCAGTCACAAAATCACAAAGACACTAAGATTCTAAATTGTTTATAAACTTGTTTTCTCCAAGTTTTCTCGTTCCCATGCTCCTGCGTGGGAATGTATACCATATGGCCCGCCTGCCATGCGAGACATGAAAAAATATTGAAAGAACGCGTTATAACGCGCGAGCAGGGAAGGTTCCCACGCTGGAGCATGGGAACCAGGCATCTCTGCCTGACAGTTAAAAATTCTCTGAAAAAAACCTTTAAATTCCCCCCTTGAGGCGGGATTAAAGGGGGTGTAACTCCTGGCAATGCTATCAAAACACCCCCCTGCCCCCCCCCTCAAGGGGGGAATGATTTGCTATTTAAGTATGTTACGAGAACTTTGGACTCTCAACTTTCAATGTGATCAACCATATTTTTATGTAAAATTAGTCTATGAGATGGTCGGTAAAATGTCAACGGCTTTATCACCTCTATTGAGCAGGACATGTATCAGTGGAACGGAAATCCCTTTAATGCAAAAAAAGATCGAGCCGAAAAAGTATCGTTTTTTTGGCGAGGTTGCGAGTTGGCTATTGAAAGATTGCACTAAAGTGTTGTATAATAATATATAAAGGCAAAAGGGGCGCTTTGCAAAGGTTTCGATACGGAGATGCCGATGTTTAAGACTATGATGGAAGGCGTGCGCCTTCCCCTGATGATCACAGATAGCAAAGGCCGGATACTTTTTGCCAACAGATGTTTGGAAGACTCTATGGGATATACCCGGACGGAGTTTTTGCAAGGCAGCCTGCGAGATTTGTGCGCATCTTATGAACAAAGCCGATATATTTTCTCAAATTTGTCTAATATCAAAGGGCCGGTTGAGGTTGATATTGATCTTGAGCGAAAAAATGGTGAGATCTTTACGGCGAATATTTCTTTTGCCCCCTTTCATTACCGGAAAGTGCCGCACCTGCTTATAATTGTCAATGACGTAACTGCCAGGCGGATCCAGGAAGGAAAAACCAGGGAAGATGAGGAGCGATACCGCAAGCTTCTTGCAGAACGAAATATATTGCAGGATCAGCTTCATCGATCCAGCAAGGTTGCCTTCATGGGTGAGCTGGCCGCGGGTATTGCCCACGAAATCAACAATCCCCTTGGTATTATCTTAGGGTTTGTACAGGATATTTTAGAAGAGATTCCTTTGGATGATCCTTTGATTGAATCGATCAAAATTATCGAAAAGGAGACAGCCCGGTGTATAGATGTGGTAAAAAACCTTTTGGATTTTGCCCGGTTAAAGCCCCCTGAGAGGATTCCTGTGGACATCGTTGAACTTCTCGAAGGTTCAATTGTATTACTGATTCCCAGAATCAAGAAAAATAAGGTGAGTATCACAAGGGATTTTGAAAGAAGACTCCCTCTTGTCAAGGTTGATCCACAACTTATCCAGCAAGTTTTCCTTAATGTGATGATTAATGCCGTTCAAGCAATGCCTGATACAGGTGTTCTTGCTTTTGATATCGGTTTTGTACACAAAGCGCGGTTGCAGGAACTCAGTGATTGGATCCGGATCAGCATATCAGATACAGGTAACGGGATATCCAAAAAGGTTCTCCATCGTGTCTTTGATCCCTTTTTTACAACAAAGGGAAGCAAGGGAACAGGATTGGGGCTATCTGTTTGTCAGCGTATCATGGAAGACCACAAAGGAAAAATTGAAATAGAGAATCGAAAGGAAGCAGGAACTATATGCAGCCTTTATTTTCCGATAAAAGATTGAGGTGGATACAGTGTTGGCGAAGATTTTAGTGGTGGATGATGAGCAGCACATGCTCAAACTGTTTGAAAAAATCCTTACGAAGCAAGGCCATGAGGTCAAAACCGCTGCCAGCGGAACCGAGGCGATCTGTCTATTGGAGAAGAATGACTTTGATCTAATATTTTCTGATCTTGTGATGCCTGACTTTGGCGGCATGGACCTGTTAAAGAAGGTAAAAGCCGGATATTCGGACATCCCTTTTATTGTAATTACGGCATACGGCTCTATCGAATCTGCGGTTGAGGCTATGAAGACAGGCGCATTCGACTATCTGACCAAGCCCTTCCGCAAAGATGATATTCTTCTGGTAGTAAGCAAGGCCTTAAAATATTGCGAACTTCGTAATGAGGTCAAACGACTCCGCGAAGAGCTGAAAGACAAAGATGAAGTTAAAAAGATTATCGGAAAGAGCAAAGCCATGCAGGATGTGTTGAAACTCGTTGCCAGGGTGGCAGACAGCCAGGCGACAATCCTGATCCAGGGGGAAAGCGGCACCGGCAAGGAGTTGATCGCCCGGTTTATCCACAACTTGAGCAGCCGGAGAGACGAACATTTTATAGCTGTGGATTGCGGCGTTTTTCCGGAACATCTTTTGCAGAGCGAACTCTTCGGACATGTCAAGGGAGCATTTACAGGGGCGGTTAAAGATAAAAAAGGGCTGTTTATTGCAGCAGACAAGGGCACACTTTTTTTAGATGAAATCGGGATTATCTCTCAGGCTATGCAGTTGAATCTGCTCCGTGTACTTCAGGAAAAAGAGGTAAGGCCGGTAGGCGGCGTTACGAATATCAAAGGAGATGTGCGGGTGGTGGCAGCCACAAACGTTGACCTTGAGCAAGCCATGCTTGATGGAAGGTTCCGAAGGGATCTTTATTACCGGTTGGCTGTAGTCACCGTCGATTTACCTCCATTGAGGGAAAGAAGGTGTGATATCGCAACGCTGGCATATCACTTTATGCGAAAATATGCTGCGATTTATGACAGGGAACTTTCCGATATCACGCCGGAGGCTATGAGCGTCATTATGGAAAATCCGTGGCCTGGAAATGTCAGAGAGCTTGAGAACGTCATGGAACGCGCAGTACTTCTAAGCGCCGGTCCACTCATTGATGAAAATTCGCTGCCTCTGCCTGTCAGGCAAATGATGTCGCATAAAACCAAGCGGTTGGAACCGTTCAAGAACGTAATCAAGACCGCGGGCCGGAACGCTGAAAAGAAAGCTATATTAAAGGCATTGAAAGAGACAGGCGGCAATAAAACAATGACTGCCAGGATTTTAGGGATAAGTCGAAGTTCATTATATAATAAAATATGCGAACTTGGAATTGGGAAATTGGCATCTTTCAAAATAGGTCAAAAGTAGTTGACACTTTTTTAAACTTGTAAGATTACACAAAAATAAGTGCCTAAAGTGAGCTAAAGTGCCTAAAGTTAAGGAATGCACCTTTGGCGCTGCCAATTTTATGTGAATTAATGGAGCGAAGCGACTCCTTAACTTTAGGCACTTTAACATACTTTAGGCACTTTAGCTCACTTCAAACTCTATTTTACTTTATTCCTTCGCCAAAGCTAACCATCAAAAAAGGGTAAACTGGCAAATGAAGGATGCCGGGAAATCATTATGAAACACTCATTGCTTGTCCATGAATCTCCCTCAATCGTTCGCATAGTTACATCACTGCTTGAAGGCGCTGGATATGAGGTCACATGCGTGGAGAATGGCAAAGCCGCTCTACAAAACGTGAGCGGGCTGAAATATGATGTTCTTGTCACAGGCTTAAATATACCAAAAATGAACGGCCTGGAATTAATAGAAAATATCAGGCGTCGAAATAATTGTATTCCCATTGTAATTTTGTCCAACACAGAAAGTGTTGAGACAGCGGTCAAGGCAATGCGGATCGGAGCCGACGATTTTGTCGCTGAAAAGACTGAAAATCTTGGGAAAGCGCTTCTTTTTGTTATTGAAAGAGCTATACAATTGAAAAGAGCGGAAAGACGCCTGCAGATATACGAATCTAATCTTCCGATATGCATGCATTGCAAGAGGATACGTTATGAGAGGGAAGATAATAAGCATGCATGGGTTTCTATTGAAGAATATTTCAACCAGAAAATTTCGGGAGTAAATTTTTCTCACGGAATATGCCCCGAATGCATTAAGAAATATTATACTGATGCGAAGTAAAAAGATGATACCTGCTTAAGCATCCATTACGAACTCATCTGTTTTTAATTTTACCGCTTTTTCCTCGGTTTCTATTTCTTATCATATTGCCAAGATACAATCCTATTATAATGGCAAGAAATAGACACAATATCATGCTCAGGATTCCTATTGTGGCCATATCTGTCTCCGTCCGCTTGTCGGTTAAACTAATTATCTGTTTATCAAACACCTAACACATTTCATAAAAATTACTAACAGAAAAATATCTTTAGCTCAACATGTTTTAGCTTAGATTCAAAATTTGAGAGTTTTGTTTGGTGAGAATAAAGATAGCATAAAGGAAGAGCCTTTAGGAGAATCATAATCCTAATCTGATTTCATAATCCGGTTTTATCTTTTGCCATCTTGGAGCTGTAGCTATTGAAAAATCATGAAACACCTCTTTCACTTTAACAGTCCCGATCTTGGTTCCGTCGGGTGAATAAACAGAGACTATATCATCCTGCTTGACGTCATGTTCACTTCCCAGGGCAAAGAAGATTAACCAATTCTCGCCTGATGCTTTGAGCCTGTATATCTCTGTGCGGCCTGAAGCAGCCATAAGGGATGCTTTGCGTCCGGAAAGGTAATAGACAAGCACAAAGAGGGAAATCAGGACAGGAAGCATACCTATAAAAACCCACCAGGGAGACACACCGCAACGCCGTCGGATATATGACCTGAGGTGAGTTTTGTAAGCGGAGATATCCTTATAAACACGGATTTTGTACTCGGTGATCCTTTTTTCAGGAATTTCTGCCTCACATCTCACAGACAGGGTATGATTACCCGGCTTAACCGAGGGGCTTATTTTAAGAGTGCCGCCCCAAGCGTTGTGCCAGACACTGCTTTCAGCCTTGGCAAAATGCAATGTAATCTCTTTGGAAGAACAAGTATAGGAGAGTTGCTGAATTGATTTTATCTGTTTGGATGAGCTTCCGGATATGGGCTGACTCATACCGGGATAGCCGGAATAGATATTGGCGGTCCGGTCGGCGCCGTCCATAACCCCGTCAACACCTACAGTCACCGCCAACAACCCCAAAAGGGCTGCTAATCTCCCGATCCATTTAATCCAGAGTAAAAGTCTTTGAAGTTTCATGTGTAAATAAGCTTTTTAGCTCGGATGAATAGGCTCTCTATTTATACTCGATACGAATTCTTCTGTCCTGAATTTCTTGACCAGGATTCTTGCCAGGATAAGGGTGATAACGACTAAGGGGATAAAATTTTTAAAGAAGATGATGGTCATATATTCGGGGTTGCTCTTGCTTTGCATGATACTGAAAGCAAGTTCCGCCAAAATAAGAATATCCGTCACAACGACCACTATCTTCTGTTTGATATTCATGGGCGGTTGGCGCCGAGTTCTCATTTGATGAGCTCTGATCATGCTCTTCCCTTATATCGGATTGTCGATTGCAGATTGTTAATTAAATAACAATTATCAAACAGAAGCTCGAAGGTCAAGAGTAAAAGCTGAAAGCTCCAAGGTGAAAGCAGGAAAACAAACGCTTTTGCTTTGAGCTTTGAAGCTTTCAGCAGTGTGAAACAAAGGGGTCAGCCCAATTTCAAGCTGCCCCCTTCGCCTGTTCTTCTTTACTTCTTCATAATATCTTGTTTTGTTATGTTCATTATCCTTATAGCAATGTTCTCTGTTTTCTCAACCTTGTATGCGACCCTTATGAGATTCCCTACTTCCGGGTCCTTGCCAATCAGGCTCTTGGAATAGTTGACTACCATGGTTTTATTGGTGGACTTGCCATAGGGATTTTCCTTGTCTTTGGTCGTGTCGTATATCTCAATAGTATAGGTCTTGTTCTCCTCGTCTATTGCCACGCATTTTCCCTGTACCACTTCCGCGGCCATGGCCGCAGGTACTGTCAAGGCAACGGCTATGGCTATGATTAACACTGTGGTTAACAGCTTCTTTTTTGACATTACGCTTCCCTCCTTTCTTTAACCTGCACCAGGGCCGCAGCCTCTCCTACCCGCCTGCGGCCTTCTTTGCCCTGAGCTCAGCAAAAGCGCCCTTAAAGCAAATTCTCAAAATAACAGCACAGACCCAGGCGACTATACCCAGAATGAGAACCCCGGCAATTGTAGGCTGGCCAAACTGCTTGAGAATAATAGAGACCATGCAGACAACGATGCAGATCATAAACCAGAATATGATCCCCAGGCCCCTGGCGTACTTAGTGGCTACTGTACCTATCTGGGCGCCTATGGCAGCGCCGCAAAGCATGACAACCACTGCGATCAGCTCAATCCGCCCCTTCAGGGTGTAAGTAAAGGCCCCGTAAAGCCCTGAGATCATCACCTCAAAGAGGTCTGTGCCAACAGCTATGTGCGTGGGACATCCTACAAAGTAGATCAGGGCCGGCATGCGGAGCATACCGCCGCCGATGCCTAAGAACCCCGCCAGCACACCGGTGATGAAACCGACCGAACCCGGCAGCCACAGGGAACAACGGAATCCTGCCATCTTGAAATTTATCATCGGGGGTATATTGATCTTGTGAAAGGTCTTGTACCACTCGATCCCGCGTCTCATCGAGACGTCTTCGCCTGCCTTGGCTTCTTTTTCTATTTTCCTCTTCCCGAGAATATCTTTGAGAGTCATTGCAAAGATGATGGACAGGAAGCCAACATAGACCCATCGTATCACAGGCCCGACAAATCCGATTGCTTCCAGGTACATGACAAGCCTCGCCCCAATCTCAATCCCTACCATGGTGAAGACGAGCATGGAGATCCCGAGCGGGACATCCACGTTGCCAAACTTTGCGTGCCGGATAGTGGCAATCATCGATTTTCCGGCAATATGGGCAATATCCGTTCCAATGGCAAAGGCCATGGGAAAGCCCAAAATATTGAGCGCCGGGGTTACCAGCCATGCGCCCCCCATGCCAAAGAATCCGCCGATAACGCCCACGGCAAATCCTATGAGGACAAGACCCGGCCAAAAAATGTCAATACCCGAAATGGGCATGTACATCAAATACCACGCTGTTTCCATGAGTTTAACCTCCTTTCATCATAAAATCGCTGCGCGATTTTATATACAGAATTCTTACGCTGCGCGATTTTATTCCCTCAACTCGCGAGACGTCAGGTCGAGTCCTGTCCTTGACATGAGAAAGTCCATAAAGAATCCAAGGGCCGAGCCGAGACCCGTGATAACGACCACCGTCCAGATGCCGAACATGAGGAGATTCTCATTATACATATTGGAAAAATAGAGAAAAACACCTGAAAGGCCACGAGTATCAGCCACATGAACTAAAAGTTTCCCTTTTTTACCAGCCCAGACTGGATCCGGAATTAGCAGGAAGACCATGGTTAAAAAGGCAAACACTCTGTAAAATAACGCTCTCATTAGAAATACCTCCTTTCCTCAAATCGCTCTGCGATTTTATCTACCGTACTACCAGAACCGAACAGGGGGCGTGGGCCGCTACCCTTCCGGCCACACTTCCTAACGTGAAACGCCCGAGTCCTGCCATGCCCCGGTGTCCTATTACAACGAGATCTGTTTTGGATTCCTCAGCATATTTGACAATGTTGTCTGCCGGAGATGCCCCTACCTCAACCCGGGCTTGCGGCTTAATGCCTGCTTTTTCAGCCACTTCAGTAGCCTTATTCACTGCCCTTTTCGCCTGATCCTTGAATTTGTCCGCATAGCTGATCGGAATCTCCTCCACATCCTGAAACTCCAGAGCCACCGACATTACGGTCAATTCCGCTCCTTCCTTCTTGGCCATCTCGATCCCCTTGTCAAGCGCCTTTAGCGCAAACTCAGAATTATCTATAGGAACCAAAATCTTCATATTTTATCACCCCTCCTTTCCTTGCCAGATTTTACGATATAAGTTCAGCAAATTTAAAAGCAAGATGTATGCCACCTAAAATCGCTTGACGAATCTCGCAACAGGTGATATTTATAATTTCCGAGTATGACATCTTGCGAGAAAGCGTTTTAGATAGCCATTATCGTGTCATAATAAAGAGACCTTTGAAAAATGGTCAATTTTGTTCAAGTACAAGGAAGGCGAAAATTTTAACCGGAGGAATATATTGAATATTTTGAGGATTAAAATTTGAGCCTGACGCCGAAATTGGGCAAAAGGGGGCGTTTTGCAAAGGTCTCATTCTACGTATCGAGCCCTTCTCTATTTATAGGAAGGGCCGTTTTCGTTAAACTGGTCTTTAAAAAGTCATTTGTGGGCACAAAAAAGACCGGAAACGGACAGTTTGTTCTGTGAATTTAACCTGGAGGCGCTATGCCGGACAGAGATCCATATGATCTTATTTTTTGGTTCTTTCTTATTCTGTTCATAGCTTCTATTACCACGCTTGGATGGCTTATATGGCCATTTATATCGATTATCGTTCTTGCCGCTGTTGTAACAGGTATTTTCAATCCGGTTTACCGCTTAATTATTGTTAGAGATAAGATAAATCCTCCTTTTGCATCTTTTATTACATGTTTAATAATATTTTTTATCCTGTTTGTCCCAATAGCCTTCTTTATGGGTATATTATCAAAAGAGGCTTTTGATCTTTATCAAACGGCAAAAAGCGCTTTATTAAACGATCAGATCAAAAATCTTCTTGAAAACAGTAAGGTTTTAGAAAAAGCAAACCTGCTGCTTTTAAATTTCAATATAGAGCTTACCGGCGAACATTTCAACAAGGCTGTTTCAGAAATTGGAAAAATTGTCGGCCTTTTTCTATACGAGCAGGCAAGGTTGATCGCCTCAAATATGCTTGCATTCGTAGCAAACTTTTTTCTAATGCTTCTTGTTGTCTACTATCTATTAATCGACAGCGACAGGCTTGTTGCATTTATAATTGATCTCTCGCCATTGCCCAGAGAACAGGATGAAAAGCTGATTCAAAAGTTTAAGGATATGGCAGGGGCGGTTCTTATCGGCAACGGCTTTGCCGGTTTGATTCAGGGCACACTGGGCGGAATCGTTTTTATGCTGTTTGGTTTTAAGTCGCCTTTCCTGTGGGGCGTCATAATGTCCCTGCTCGCATTTCTTCCCATCGTAGGGGTAGGGATTGTATTTGTTCCGGCAGCCATTTACCTTCTATTAACAGGGTGTATAGCTTCTGGTATTTTTTTCATTATATTTTATGTGATCCTTTCCGGCGGCATTGAATATATATTTAAACCAAAACTGGTTGGCCACCGCGTTAAAATGCATCCGCTTCTGGTATTTTTTTCAATTATCGGCGGATTAAAACTTTTTGGCATCCTCGGCATTATCTATGGCCCGCTTGTTGTTACCGCCTTTTTAACCTTAACAGATATTTATCATGCCAGTTATCAGAGACTGGTTGGGAATAAAAAATGGTAGCCGTTCACGGCTTGAAACTTGAAATTGGAAAGTAGAAATTTGGGAGAGATTAAAATAAAAATTGGGAAGAACAGTACAAAAGTATGAAGGCCAAATTTCCAATTTCTATTTTCTAATTTCAGCGTTCCGTGAACGCTTACCAAAATTGATTTTAAAAATGACTATCTGCTAACTCATATATAGGTGTTAAAAAACAATGCATACTGAAAAACTTTCTGAAGTCAGCATAGAAAAAGAGATGAAAAAATCTTATCTCGATTATGCCATGAGTGTCATCATCGGGAGAGCTTTGCCGGATGTGCGCGACGGCCTGAAACCTGTTCACCGCCGTGCGTTATTTGCAATGCGTGAGCTGAAAAATGACTGGAATAAACCGTATAAAAAGTCTGCCCGTATCGTCGGTGATGTTATAGGCAAATATCATCCCCACGGCGACACTGCTGTTTACGATACTATTGTGCGGATGGCTCAGGATTTTTCTTTAAGGTATCCACTTGTTGACGGCCAGGGCAACTTTGGCTCCGTAGATGGAGACCCTCCCGCCGCAATGAGATACACAGAGGTCAGGATGACTCTCCTGGCTCACGAAATGCTCGAGGACCTTGACAAAGAAACAGTAGACTGGGTGCCGAATTATGATGAATCATTAATAGAGATCGGAAGAGCGTCGTGTAGGGAAAGAGTGTAGATCTCGGTGGTCGCCGTATCA
>CBDAFK010000272.1:0-2148 GCA_965195235.1 uncultured Desulfobacterales bacterium
ATCATAATGCTGATCTAATTGTTTGCAGGGCAGGCGCGACAACTGTGGCGGAGGTTGCGGTTATGGGCAAGGCGGTGATTTTCATACCGTATCCTTTTGCCGCCGACAACCATCAGGTTTTTAATGCGGGTTCACTTGAAAATGCAGGGGCGGCCGAAATGATACTTCAAAAAGATCTTACCGGCAGAGGGCTTGCCGAAAGAATCGAGCGCTATGCATCAAGTCCGGAAGCCCTTAAAGCTATGACCTCCAAGGCAAAGTCCATTGGCAGATCCGATGCGGCAGAGGTTATAGTTGATGATTGTTACAGAATTTTAAGGGCTAAAGTGCGCTAAAGTGCCTAAAGTACTTGAAATGGCACGGGTAGGCTGAAGTTGAAGGTGACAGGTGGATAATAATGAATTTGGGGCAGTGCTTGAAAAACGGACGCGGAAGTTTGCAGTGCGAATTATTTATTTGTCCTCGAAGTTGCCAAATACTCCTGAAGCCAGAGTGATACGGAATCAAATTACCAAATCGGGGACTTCTGTTGGCGCTAACTACCGCGAGGCCAACCGTTCTAGAAGTAAGGCGGATTTTAAGAGCAAGATTCGTATTTGTGAAAGTGAAGCGAGCGAAACCCAATATTGGCTTGAAGTAATCGTAGAAGCAGCAATGTTGACATGGGAACAAGTAAAAACAGAGCATGAAGAATGCAGTGAACTACTGGCCATCTTCACCTCCATCGCCGCTAAACGTTAACATTTTAGGCACTTTAAGTACTTTAGGCACTTGTAATTTACACATCATGTATTTAAAAAAATATCACATGCACTTTGTTGGAATAGGCGGCATAGGGATGAGCGGTATTGCCGAACTACTTCTCAATCTTGGATACACGGTTTCAGGATCTGATGTAAAATTGTCATCCATTACCGAGCATCTGGAAAGGCTGGGCTGCACTGTATTTAAAGGACATTCAAAGGACCAGATCAGAGGGGCAGATGTTGTGGTAACATCGTCGGCAATCGGACCCGGAAATCCGGAAGTTGTCGCGGCCGGAGAAATGTCGATTCCTGTGATACCACGGGCCGAGATGCTTGCCGAGCTTATGCGTTTAAAATACAGCATTGCAGTTGCGGGAACGCACGGCAAGACATCGACCACCTCAATAATTGCAAATGTTCTCGATAAAGGTGGGTTGGACCCAACAGTCGTTATCGGAGGAAAACTGAGAAGCATCGGCGCAAATGTTCTTCTGGGCCAGGGAGATTTTATTGTGGCTGAGGCAGATGAAAGCGATGGTTCATTTCTAAAAATGTCTCCCGCAATAGCAGTAGTGACAAATATAGACAGGGAACACCTTGATTTCTACAAGGACCTGAACGCCATAAAGGAGGTTTTTTTAAAATTTATAGATCGAGTCCCTTTTTACGGCCTTGTTGTCCTTTGTCTCGATAATGAGCCGATACAGGACTTAATCCCAAAAATAAAGAAAAGATTTGCTACATACGGGATGAGCCCGCAGGCCGATTTTCAGGCCAGGGATGTATCATTTGAGGGTCTTAAAAGCAGATTTAGTATTTATCATCATGGTTCGATGCTTGGTAAAATAGTTTTGAATCTACCTGGGTTGCATAACATTTACAATTCCATGGCAGGCATTGCAGTGGGAATTGAACTGAATATTCCGTTTAAAAAAATTAAAGATGCTCTTGAAACTGTTGAAGGTGTTCACCGCAGGCTTGAGATCAGGGAGGAGATAAAGGGAATTACAGTCGTGGATGACTATGGCCATCACCCAACGGAAATCAAAGCAACACTGCAGGCCGCTAAGACGTGCTGGCCTGACAGGCGCAAGGTGGTGGTATTTCAACCGCACCGCTATACAAGGACCAAAGCCCTTTTTGATGATTTTACGCGTGCTTTTTACCAGGCTGACAAACTTATACTTCTTCCCATATATCCGGCTGGAGAAGAAAAGATAAAAGGGGTTGACAGCCTGTTATTGTGCGAGGGAATCAAGGCGCATGGCCACAGAGATGCCGTATATGCAGACAGCTTTTCTGAATCTGTTTTTTATTTGAAAGAAACATTAAGGCAAGGGGATATTCTGCTTACTCTCGGCGCAGGGGATGTATGGAAAGTAGGAAAAGAGATACTGGAAGA
>CBDAFK010000273.1:0-4381 GCA_965195235.1 uncultured Desulfobacterales bacterium
CTTACTTTGTCATCTTTATAACAATAAATCCTGCATTAATTCTCTTTATCAGCATTTCGATCGATTTGCCCTTTTTGATTTTTTTAATCCGGTTATGATATTCATCAGCAGTATTTATCCCTGTCCGATTTATTTCTTTAATAATATCGCCGGCCGTTAATCCTGCTTCAGATGCTTTGCTGTTCGGCCCGATGGCAACCACGATTACCCCTTTTGCTTCTGATGTTATGTTAAATCGACGGGCTATTTCCGGTGTTATCTTTGACACACGAATTCCAAGTTCATCTCCCTGACCTTTTTTTGATTTTCCGGCATAGACTTTTGAAACATCCCTTTTGACAATCTTTACTTCAACAGTTTTTTCTGAGCCATTACGTAAGAGTTTTATTTTAACAAGTTCTCCAACACTGGTGTTTGCGATCATTGTGGTCAGAGCCCGGCCTGTTTTTACCTTTTTATTATTAACTTCAAGTATAATATCATTTGGTTTGATTCCCGCTTCATCGGCAGGGTCGCCTGGAAAAACCTCGACAACAAAAACTCCATTTTTGTCTTTAATGCCGTAATATTCCGCTAACTCTTCGCTAAGATCCTGAATGGCCACACCCAGCCATCCTCGTGTTACCTCTCCACTTTGCTTAAGTTGCTCGATGACCATTTTGGCAAGGTTAATCGGGATGGCGAATCCTATTCCCTGGCCTCCGGCTATAATGGCTGTGTTTATTCCCACAACCTCACCTTTCATATTGACAAGCGGACCTCCGCTGTTTCCAGGGTTAATTGATGCATCGGTCTGTATAAAATCATCATATGGCCCTGATCCGATAACGCGTCCTTTGGCGCTTACAATCCCGGCGGTTACAGTGTGCTCCAGGCCAAAAGGGCTGCCTATTGCCATAACCCACTGGCCAACCTTCAGCGAGTCTGAATCCCCAAGCCTGACAGAGCGGAGATTTTGTCGCGATTTGATTTTGATAAGGGCTAAGTCGGTGTTGGGGTCCCTTCCAACGATCTTTGCATCAAATTCCTTTCCATTTTTTAGCTTTACCTTTATCTTGTCTGCATTTTCGACAACATGATTGTTTGTTACAATATAGCCATCTTTATCAATAATGAACCCCGACCCGAGGCTTCTCTGTTTGAAATCCCGAAGAGGTTGTTCACCAAAAAATTTTTCAAAAAAGTCGTTCATGGGATCATCTTTACCAAAAGGACTTCTTGAAAAATGACGGAATACACGGCTACCACCCTTAATAGTTTTAACAGTCCTGATGTTGACTACCGCGGGGCTGACCGATTCGGCCAGGCTGCTGAAGCTTTCAGGCCTTGTGAGATAATTGTCTGATTTTGCCGAGACGCTTTGTGATGAATACAAATCTGAAAAAAGGAAAAGCGCAGCCGCCATAAATATAACGGCGAAAAAAGCTTTTCTCTCTGGTGCCTTCTTTATCTTTTCAATAAACTTCATAAAAATAATCCTTTTTTGTAATAGGTTAGCCACTAAGGCGCCAAGACACAAAGGAGGGATATGATTGAGGAATTGCGAATTGAGGGATTGAGGGATTAAAATTAATAGTCCGCCGCAGGCGGATTAATTCCTAAATTCCTAAATTCATAATTTCAGCGAAGCGAATCCCTTTTGTGCCTTAGTAGCTGAAACTGTCATTCTTTTTCTTTTACATATATTATCTTGAGGTCGTAGAGGATGTTTTTCAGCATGCTCTCCTCTTCTTTGGATAAATTACCTTTTGTTTTTTTCTCCATCATACTCAATATGTCTATTGTTTGTTTCCCCATTGCCAGGTTTTTAACCTTTTTACCTGAAACAGGATCCTCAAGAACACCAAGGTGCATTAATGCGGATGTGTTCAAAGAAAAGATAAAAGTCGCAAAATTTATCTCCGGCAGATGAATCTCCGGCTTCTGCTTCTCTTCCGGAGCGGTCTCTTTTTGGGCCTGATCTTTAATCTCCTCTCCGGAAGATTCTTTTTTATCCTCTTTTTCTTGATCCCCTTCGGCAAAAATCCTGCGGTCTTTAATAATAAAGCCTTTATCTTCTTCCGTCATGCCTGATCTCCTTTATAAACTAAAGTTCGAAATGTGTTACTGAGTTAACCGTCTCCAAAACACGAAGCTTTTCAAGAACCTCTTCTGGAATCGGTGCGTCGGTTCTAAGAAACACAACAGTCTTTTTACCATCCTTTTCCTGACCAACCTGCATCTGGGCAATATTAATGCCATGCTTGCCAAGAACAGATCCAATACTGCCTATAACGCCCGGCCTGTCAACATTATTTATTAGGGTCAGATGGCCATATGGAATCATTTCGAGACGGAAATTATTTATCTTTACAACCCTGACATCTTTTTTGCCAAATACAGTGCCTGCTATAGTGCTTGACATTTCCGTAGTAGCTACCCGGATAGTGATAAGGTTCAGATAATCCTCAGACTCAGAGCTGAAAGTCTTTTTAACCTTAATACCCCTTTCCTTTGCAATAACCGGCGCATTAACAAAGTTCACATTATCTTTAAGTATCGGAGTAAGGAGACCTTTTAACACCGCAGTTGAGACAGGCGACAGATCAAGGTCCTGAAAATTCCCGGTGTACTCAATAAGAACCTCCTTTACAGGACCCTTGGAGAGCTGGGCCTGCATACAACCCATCCGATCAGCAAGCGACAAAAATGGACCAAGTTTTACAAGAAGTTCACCTGTAACAGATGAAACATTCACACCATTAATAATAGTTCCATTTTTTAGATAGTCAATGATCTGGCCTGCCACTGCAACAGCTACATTTGTCTGGGCTTCGCGTGTAGAAGCGCCGAGATGCGGGGTGCAAACAAGCCGGTCAAGTTTAAGAAGAGGTGAGTCCACAGGAGGCTCGGTCACGAAAACATCTAATGCCGCGCCTGCGACTTTGCCTGAGTTCATGGCATCATAGAGATCAGCCTCATTTATTATACCGCCTCGAGCGCAATTAATAACCATAACCCCTTGTTTCATCTGATCAAAGGACTCCTTGTTTATAAAACCGATTGTATCCTTCAGCTTGGGAACATGCACTGTGATATAATCGGCCTGCCGGTATAATTCAGGCAGAGAAACACTTTTATAGCCGGCCTTCTCAATAAGTTCGGGTGTAATGAAAGGATCGTAAACAATTACCCGCATTTTCAGTCCCTGTGCGCGATCAGCTACAATGGAACCGACTTTCCCAAAACCGATAACCCCGAGAACCTTTTTGTAGAGCTCTTTTCCCTGCAGTTTTTTCTTGTCCCAGCGTCCGGCTTTTAATGATGATGTGCCCAATGGAATGTTGCGTGTTAGTGAGAGCATCAGAGCAATAGTATGTTCGGCAGTAGTTATAACATTGCCTTCAGGAGTATTCATTACAACAATACCCAGTTTTGTAGCCGCCGGTATATCAACATTATCGAGGCCGATTCCCGCACGACCAACGACTTTAAGCAGTGTTGCCGCTTTGAGAAGATCCTCTGTTACCTTTGTAGCGCTACGGATAACTAAGGCATGATAATTCCCAATAATACTTTTTAGCTCTTCCGGAGACAGTCCCACATTGACATCGACTTCGATTCCCTCCGCATCCTGAAACATTTGAATCCCGATTTTTCCGAGATTATCGCTTACCAAAACTTTCATCATTTTTTGCCCCTCTTCACTACGTGTCACTCGACCCCGTGATTCCTGACCTCATAAGCGCTAAGTTAAAAATTAATTGTGAATAATTAATCCACTGAACCCTGGACATCTGAACTTATTTTTGACCAAACCCTTAGGACTCGGCAAAAAAACTATTGAAACATACAACAAGATAGCTATACTATTTTAATTTTTTGAGAATTCTTAAAAATATTTAAATTTAAATACATGAAAATAACAATTTTATCAATAATTGTTATTTTATTTAATTTTGTCAATTGAGTAGAGGCAAAAAACGTAAGTTCTCAATAAATTTGGGCAATTTCCGGAAGCTGTGATTTTTTCTCGTTCCCATGCTCCAGCGTGGGAATGCATATTATAGGGGTTCCCACGCTGGAGCATGGGAACCAGGCAATGAGCAACCGCCTTGACTTTGCTTAGAAATCAAGGGTGCGAAACTTAAGTACTCAAGTTTCGCACCCTTTAATTTATAGAAAGCGTTAGACGGCAAGGGCCAAAATAAATTTTTAAAGCGAAATATTAGACCCTAAGCTTCGGCAACGGCACCAATAACAAGCATTAATACAATACTTAAGACCACGTATGAATTCAGTAAGTTATATATTCTTTGTGCCTGTCCCTGGCACAAGTCGTGGAGTGCTGGTTAAAAAAGACCGATGAATCATTTCGCTTGAAAAATTGAATTTGGCTCCT
>CBDAFK010000274.1:0-3784 GCA_965195235.1 uncultured Desulfobacterales bacterium
TTCGCTTGAGACGCAGAGAGACCTTTGAAAAATGTTCAATTTTCTTATTGTTTTCCGTTGACCCCAAAAGTTCCAAAACTATATAATTTTCTGAGATAAGGGGGTGTTTCCTATATGGTCCGAATTCCCAAACAACCTAACAAAACATGCAGCCTGAACTCTTGTATGATGTCAAGAAAATGGTTGACTGCAAATCTGCTTTGCCTTACCCTAAAGTAAGGAAATGGACAATAGTAAGGAGAAAAATTCCTATGGCATTAGCAACACTCACAAGCAAAGGGCAAGTAACGATTCCGAAAGCAGTTCGGAATTCTCTGCATTTACACGCAGGAGACAAGGTTGAATTTGTGATTACTGAAACTAAAGACGCGCTTCTCAGGCCGGTCACCAAAAAGGTGGATGATGTATTCGGGATGTTGCACAAGCCGGGGAGAGAACCCGTTTCTATTGAGAAAATGGACGCTGGGATAAGGAAGAAGATGCAGGCGAGTTTCAAATGAAGGCATTGGATACTAATGTGCTGATTCGCTTCCTCGTAAGAGATGACGAGCAACAAGCCAAAACCATTTACAGAATATTCAAACAGGCGGAGTCTGACAAGGAAGTATTTTTTGTGCCTCTGCTTGTTGTCCTTGAAACCATCTGGGTGTTGGAATCTGTTTATAAGATTCCGAGACAAGAGATATTGTCTTCCATTAACGAGCTTATACTGATGCCCATCCTTGAGTTTGAGGCACAATCAGCAATTCTGAATTTTGTCTCTTCGGCACAAGAAACCAAAATTGACCTTTCGGACCTTTTGATCGCGCACTCATCAAAATTTTCGAGCTGTGAATGTGTGCTCACATTTGACAAACGAGCATCAAACTTCGGACTTTTTGAGCTACTCAGATAGGGTTGTAATTCTACAAATTTCTTGACAGATCCAGTAGCGCTATACTATTTTAAACAGCACTCAGCTTTTTAACATATACAATAAATTCAATATGTAATGGGCTATAAAAATTAACCGGGCCATCTTTTAACAAGGAGGCTATGATATGAGCCTGGCAGATAAAATTATCACTTCAGAAGATTCAGGCTTTATTCAATCCGGTTTAAACCTGCCAAGCGTAATCCGCGTCAGTAGACTTGCAGTTGTTAATAGAGGCATATTTTTGGGGAAATTAGGGCAGATTGCTCATAATCGACTCGATAGAGTAAGACAAAATCTTGCAAAATGGATTTTTAGCTCATAGGTTATTTGCTTATTTATAGACATCCCGCTTTTGTCACAATGTGAGCTTTGACGCCGATTCGATAAAACGAGAAACGCATAAAATCATGGGCGTCCCGCTGTGCGCCTTAAGGGTCAAAGGCAGACCCCTTTTATGTTCGGTTTTGGATCATGTTATTGTGGGAAATAGAAGAAGCGGAAAATTTGAGGTTCCAAATTGGAACCTCAAAAAAGCAACGAGGTGGACGCCGATATTTGCCCTATGCCTTTACGAAACAGGGTATAGCAATGCTCTAAAGATCAGATATATGACTTTCTGGAGCTTAGAATAAATGGAGGATAACTGATGGATGAAAAAGGGATTATGATTTCTGTTGAGAGAATTAAGCAGTCGATTGTGTTCATCCGCGGTCAGAAAGTTATGTTGGATCGTGATCTTGCAGAACTTTATGGCGTAGAAACAAAGGTTTTGAAGCAAGCAGTACGGAGAAACATAAAACGTTTCCCTGATGATTTTATGTTTGAGTTAACAAAAGAAGAATTTGAAAATTGGAGGTCACAATTTGTGACCTCCAATATGGACAAGATGGGTTTAAGATATAAACCTATGGCTTTCACCGAGCAAGGTGTAGCCATGCTTTCAAGCGTTTTAAGAATTGAGAGGGCTGCGTGCCTCCGTGCAACTCCGCGCAATGCTGGCGTCGTGGAGCTTTCCCCTAAGCTGAAACAAATGGAAAAGAAATATGATGAACAGTTTAAGATCGTCTTTGAAGCTATTCGCCAACTCATGACACCGCCTGAAAAGCCACGCAAAAAGATTGGGTTTGTGGTAAAGGAAAAGAAGGCTGCCTATGGCAAAAGGACAAAGGGAAGTAGAAAAAAGAAATGATACCGAAAAAGACAACATTCAATCAAGAGAATATCATTAAGGGTCAAAGGCAGACCTGCCCCCTTTCCCTCTAATTGGAAAGTATAGGCTCACCCTTAAGACGTTATGGCTGCGACAGGTATTACATCCGAACGGATCAGAGCCATCTGGTCGCCTCAAGTCATATAATAGCTCATCCATTTGAAGTAAGGGAGGGAGAAATGTTCGGAAATAAATTTGAAAAAATGGGACGAGCACTCGCAGATTGGGCAACTGGTGAGTGGCTTATTCCGCACTACAAACGGCTAACTGAATTATATGTTCTTTCTAAGCCTGAATATATCCGCTTCATGTTCGGTGTCCCATTTGTTCATCTCTCAATGTGCACATGGACTATTAATTTAACATTCTCGGATGGAAAAGATATAAAAAGAATACTTGATTCAATGGTAGATCGGCATATGAATAATCAGAACAAGTTAAAAGGATCGGTCTCCATTGATAATATTGTTGTCTATCAGCCGGAAATCGAATACCTAAGAAAACAGTTTGACATCAAACCCAATACTACTACGAACTGGAAAACGCTTACTGAACTGCTATTTGAAATTAGACAAACAGAGTACCTAAACGCTTTGAAAAGTGGTTTTTCTGATGAATCTCGGGTCAGCAATCCGGGTTATATTAAATAAACGAAGTATTGGGGAATAAGATGCAAAATTTGGAAGAGGCTGAACTAGAGTTTGCGGAGGCAATTAACAAATTGCTACCAGAGTTAGAAAGTAAATATCAAAAAATTGAAAATTATGTAACTTCAATCAAATGTTATGGAAAAGATGGAAGTTTTAAGCAGATCAGAGTTGTAGAGGATTACGAACGAAGAAACCCCAAATTTCCAACAACAAACAGGCAATATCAATTGGAAGGCGGTCATCGTGAACTATCTAGAAAAATGGAAAGTAAAGATCCAAATGCTTGGAAAGTTGAAATAAAGTGTTATTCAAATGGTCAGCATTATGAAATTGCTCCAGTATGTGAAGAGGCTTTATGGTCAACAAAAGGTTTTGAAAAAGAGATGAGAAAGTTGTTTTTAGAATAATATAACCAGAGAATCCAGCGGAGGCAAAAAGACGCCCCGCTGATTTTGTCGAACCCCGCAGTAAGATGCAAAGTTAGGCGCAATTAGGATGGCGTTTTTTGATAAAACATGATGAAAAAAATTTATTTTTAGTATATGCCTTAATACTGCGAATATTTCAAGAAAAATATTTATCAGAGGGGACTTGCGGGACGTCCATAAAAAAGTAAATAACTATCTTTTAAGCATGGGAAAGGTTGCAGTACATCAGTTTATAAGTTGACGTGGCAATTGAACTGAAGAACGTAGTTGACCCCAGTTAAATAAAAGCAAACATGATTTCACGGAGCCCCGATAGCGGGATCTACGCTATGCTCCGACAGGCTATGTTGAATAATTGTAAGGATAAATGGCGTAAAGGTCGGGGAATCTATGGGACGTTCCTCAGTTTATAAGTTTATATCGTCAAGAAGTAAATATTGATTTTCTTTTGCAATTTTCTTCTTATCTTTACACAAACTCCGAAAGAAACAGGTGGGCTGAACATATCCTGATACCTTCCTTTGTGATCAGATCAATATCATCCTCAAGTGATACCTGTGTGGCCTGCACGTAAGGGAAG
>CBDAFK010000275.1:0-7783 GCA_965195235.1 uncultured Desulfobacterales bacterium
ATGATAACTTCGATATTGGAAGTGTCCGCAAAGCTTTTAATGTTTATTAAATTGGATTTATTTTTGGTGTTGTAAATCGAAAACCGGATTTTTTTACCGTAAATTTCCTGAAAATGCTCGGCTGTAATCTCAAGGGATTTGTGCACACCTTCACGGATAGCCACGGAAGGCACCATGATGATAAACTTGTTCCAGCCGTAATGCTTGTTGAGTTCATACATGGTTTTGGTATAGACATAGGTTTTTCCTGTTCCTGTTTCCATTTCGGTTGTGAAATTAAGACCATCCAACTGACTGGCTGTTTTTAAACCCTGCTTTTTTTGAAGTGTCTGAACATTTTTAAGAATATCACTTTCGGTAAGTTCTAATTTTTTATTGGAGAATATCTCATCTACTAAAAATCCAGTTCTACCCACTACTTCTTTTCTGAAACCTTTACTTTGCCCTTCAAAGCATTTGACAACGGCCATGGTGGCATCGGCTTGGTATGCCTGCTGTTTGAATATCAGTTTCATTGTTCCTTGCCACCTTTATCCAATAGCTTTTTTATCTCTCTATCAAAATCAGATTCAAACAGTCTATCCTGAACAATGCGGTATTTTTTAAATTCACTCTCTGCGAATGATTTTGCAATTTCGGCTGTTACCTTTCCTGCATCTTGCAAAATTTCTTCTTCATTAAACTGCAAAAAAGCATCCAGTTTTTTAACCCAGTCCTTCATTGTCATTGGAATACCTCTTTCCGCCTGATGTTCGGCATAATCAAGATACATGGTAACAAAACGATTTAAGGGCTTTAATTCTTTTTCTGTGAGATAATTTTTAGCAGTGCTAACATCTGATTTCCTGATTTTTCCATTAGGAGAATTTTTCCATGAAGTAAGTCCCATCTTATTTTTTTCATGATCAACTCTTGAGATTATTATTTCTGCGGCTGTTTGTTTGGTAATCGCCCAATGGAGTTTATTTTGAACAGTAGCAAAAAAAGTCCGGGTAATTTCTGCATTCAAATCATAATCAATGCTGCACTCTGCATAAATATCAGTGATTTTTTGATACATTCTTCTTTCGCTGCTGCGAATATCTCTGATTTTTTCGAGCTGCTCATCAAAATAATCCTGACCAAAAATAGGCGTGGGGTTTTTCAATCGTTCTACATCCATTGTGTAGCCCTTGATGATAAACTCTTTGAGCACTTTTGTTGCCCAAATTCTGAATTGTGTCGCTCTTATAGAGTTTACTCTATAACCAACGGCAATTATTATATCCAGATTGTAATAGTTAATTGGTTTATCAGAATGACTAAAGTGCATTTTTTGCACATTGCTTTTTTCTTCCAGTTCTTCGCTTACAAAAATATTTTTTATATGTTTGGTTACAACTGTTCTATGAACATCAAAAAGCTGAGCAATTTTATTCTGAGGCAGCCAGATTGTCTCATTTTGTAAAAAAACATCAATTTTTATATCACCATTTGGGTTTTTGTAGAGCAAAAACTCTGTGAGCTTTTCATTCCTTTCATGGTCTTTTTTCATAATTATATCACCGTTACCTTTGTTTCCGGCGACAGTCTTTTAAACCTTTCTTCCACATTGATGCGGTCTTTGTCATCTTTAAAGCCGGCATCTTTAAAGACTACTTTAAAAGGGTTCAGGTCAGCTATGGTATCGACAATTTTGAAATCAATGTTCTTATCAAAACAGGCGACAAGGGCAGTGGTCTGGACGATGAAAACTGTGTTGCCGAGTATCTTTTTTGTTTCAATCGGCAAGGAGAGTTCAAGGCCGAGATCAAGAATAACTTGAGTAAGCAGGTCTTCGGGGGTGCGGTCTTCTTTGATGTTGCTCAATAAATCATCAAGTGTCATTTGTTTTAACTCACTCGGGTGATAAAAAACATCTTTCATGTTGGTGGAGTCGGTTTTGTAAACACGAAAGCCGATATCGAGTTTACTGGCATCAACAGGTTCTTCTCCGAGTTTTAACTGCTGAGTTTTAGATTTGAGTTCAGAGAGTATTTTTTTCCCTGCACGGCGGATGCGTTCTTTGCCTATTTCGCTTACTATAGGTTGGGTATTTTCAGCATTTAGATATTCAACAAAAGTAGCGTTTTCTTTTGTTTCAGTAGAAATCTCTTCTTGCACTTGCACCATAATATATTTACGATTCCCACCATCCTCTGAATTGAGTTGCATTACAGCATGTGCAGTTGAAGCAGAACCTGCAAAAAAGTCTAAAATAATATCATCTTTTGTTTCAGATGAAACCATTTCAATCATTCTTTTTATTAATGAAATTGGTTTTTTCCCATTTGGGTAAGGCATATTTCCTTCTTTTGTTAGGTTTTTGGTTTCACTTGCAAAATCCCAAGATGTCCCTTTTAATTCTTTTTTATATAACACATTATCAATTTCTTCACTTACATCACTCAACCAAGCAAGTAATCTAAAATTAGAACCTTTGTAAAATTGTTCATAAATCTTTCCTTTGTTGCGTCCTGATTTAGGCACATATTCTATTGAATAAAAATCATTTTCAACACCTAATTCTTTAACCTTTTTCATAACTCTTGGTCGTATTGAACTTTGAGGCATTGCTGTTTGAAATATTTCTTTAGAATATTTTTTATATACATTTTTTTCTGTTAGATTATCTTCTTTCATTAATTGAGAAATTGACTTAAAAACTGGATTAGTCCTATTATAAATTGTGATTTTATTACCATCACCATCAACCGTGTCTCCTATATGAACTTTTTTACCTTTTTCAATTAAAACACTTGTATATTTCCAACTTTTATTTTCGTCTCTATACTGCTGTACCAACTCATGAATTGGGACAAAATCATAAACATTATTAAACATCTCAAGCGATGAATAGCTTTTTGCATATAAAAGTAAGTATTCAATATTTTTCTTTAATTTAATATCTTCACCGCCACCAGATGCACCAGCTATATTTTTCATATTAACAGAAATACAATTAATGAAATTTTCTTCCCCGAAAACCTCATCACAAATCTTCCTCAAATTATGTACTTCCCCGTCATCAATGCTAATAAAAATAACACCATCATCCCTCAACAAATCCCTCGCCACAACCAACGGTTCATACATCATACTCAACCAATCTGAATGAAACCTGCCGTTGCTGTCAGTATTCCTGAATAACTTTCCGCCGTCTTCATCTTCAACACCCAGTTCTTCTTCATACGATTCTTTACTCTTTTTAAAATCATCTTTATAGATAAAATCGTTGCCTGTATTATACGGTGGGTCAATGTAGAACATTTTCACTTTACCGAGATAACCCTCCTGTAAAATCTTCAGCACTTCAAAATTATCCCCTTCTATATATAGGTTTTCAGTCGTATCAAAATTCACCGATTCTTCTTTGCATGGTCTCAGTGTTTTGGTTATTGGCGTATTGGCTTTTAGAAGTGAAGCCTTTTTCCCGGGCCAGTCCAGTCGGTAGCGTTCGTCATCGGCTTCCACAAGTTTTTTTGATAAAGCCTGTTTGAGCAGGTCAAAATCAACAGCCTTTTTAAGATTGCCGTTTTCGTCTTTTGTTTCGGTAATTACATTGGGAAATAATGCGGCAAGCTGTTCTATATTTTTATCGGTCAAGTCCGGTGTCTGCATTTTCAGTTTGTCCATTATTTCACTTCTCCTTTAATATCTTCAAGTTCTGCTTTCTTTGCCAGCAAAATTTTATTTGTCTCAACCTTGCGGTTAAACTGTTTTTCCTTTGAAATGTTATTTTCCAGAGCGGCTATCTCATTCTCTAATAGCTTAATCTTTTTATCACCATCAATAATCTCTTGAAAACTGCTTTTCGTTTTCGCTTCGTTCCGGATAAAGGCTTTCACCAATTTCTGATAAACCTTTTCCAGATCAATTCCAGTGAAATCAAAAAGCATATCTTCATTCCAGTTTGAAAAATAGTAGTTTTCAACACTGGTATTTTCTTTCAATGTTATTCCATACGCCACGCTCTCATTAAAAACAAAGCAATATAAAATCTGGTAAGGTATGGTTTTATCAATAACCTGCAGAACTTTTTTAGGGATTACCTGTTCTTTCAACTCAATTTCAAATATCTGTATCTCTGTAACTGTGTCTGTTTTGGTAATGCCGACAGTGCTTTCGGCAAGTTTATACTTCCAGGTGATTTTCTGAATTTTATCGACAAATTCCTTTTGAAGCTTTGAGCTTAACGTTGCCTTTTCGTAAAATTTGGTTTTTGCAATAAACTTATTTACAAAAGCCTCTTGCGGCAATTTAAAGATATCACTACCCATTATTTTACCACCACAAAGGTTAAGAGCTCAAAATCTTCCAGACCTTTAATATTATTCATCAGGGCAGTGGTACCGCCTGCTGTAAAAAGACTGTCAACATCACTTTCATCTTTGACATTGAGTACCGCTTCTATGGACTTATTGAGTAAACCGGAATACTTCGACATATTTTTGCCGTCATCGGTTTCATCATTGAAGATCTTATACACTTCTTTTATCGGCTCACTTTTTCCCTTGCACAAAGTGCGCAGGATATCCAGGGTGTTTTTAACATTTAAATGGTTGGAGAGAATTGAACTATCTGATTTTATATATATTAGATAAAATGGATGCAATGGGTTGGTTTTGTCGATATTGACTTCATTATTAATATTCTTTAAAACAAAAACAACGCCTTCTTCAATGCCCCGTTCAGTATCCTTTTTGCATACCGTCTGCATGCCGTTTGCAACACTCTCAAGACTGCCATGCTCTTTGATATAATTCACCAGGTCCATTCGGAAATCATTTAAGCCAAGATCTGTTATGGATACTCCTGAACCCATATCTTCTATATCCACCACTTCTTCCTGCAGCTTTTCAAGCTGTTTTTTTCTGAAAACCAGGTCTGATGATTTATTGGTGAGCACATTATCCTCGCCGGAAGCAGTGGCATCCACCATGAACATTTTGCTTTCGACACGGTTTTTCAAATTGATATAGTCATCAAGAGAAAGCTGCGGCCAGAAGTTAATGAGCTGAATATCTTGATTTATCGACCCGATTCTGTCTATTCGGCCAAACCGCTGGATAATGCGGACCGGATTCCAGTGAATATCATAATTAATGAGCGTATCGCAATCCTGCAGGTTTTGACCCTCTGATATACAGTCTGTTGCAATCAGAATATCAATTTCAGGGGCATCCTTTTTTCTGCGTTCTTTTGATCGGGGCGAAAAGTTTATAAGAAGGTTATTAAAGCTGTTGTCGATTTTTAGTGTGTTCCGGTTGTTATCGGAGCCGGTTATCTTTGCGGTTGCCATAGCGTGGACTTTCATATTATAGTCGGCAAGGTTCTGATAGAGATAATTCACAGTATCGGCAAAAGCACTGAAAATTAGAATCTTGCGGTTCCCCGGATTTATAGGAGCTTCTAATTTCTTTTTAATGAATTTCTTCAAATCTCGTAGCTTTGTGTCGTGTTCCGGCGTAACTTTTGCCATCTCTTTAAATATGGACTTTGCAATAAGTATATCTGCCTGCAAATCCTGTTTCCAGCCGGATGTGTTCATATCGACAAGGTTTACCTTAACTTTGCCGCCCACACTCATTTCATCACTAAGCCAGTCATCACTTTCCGCGTCTAAGTTAATATCATTCAGTTGGGTTGATTCGGCAAATCCTTGAGTGCCTGTTTTTTCAAAATCCTCAATTTTTACTATGGTAATTTCATTCTCTTTTATAAATTTACTCAGGGTGATTCTGAATGAATCGACAGAACTTTCCAGCCTCTTAAGCAAGTTTACCCGCATAAGGGTTTGCAGGCTTTTTTCCCGGTGCGACTGTTTAAAGCTTACTTTTTCACTGATGTTGGTGTCGTATAACTCGCTATAAAAGCTTCGTTTACTGTCCAGAATATATTCTGTAGGCGAATAGATGGCCAGGTTCAGCCTTGAGAGTTCTTTATAGAGTTCCGACATCTCAATAAAACCTGCAAGATCAGTAATATCCGCATGGTGTGTAATGGGTTTTAACCGATTAGGGAACTTGCCGATTTTATTGATGTCATAATATTTTTCGATATGTTTTCTGCTTCTGGCAATGGTAACGCTATCAAGCAGTTTAAAAAAATCAAAATTCGTATTGAGGCTGGCAAGTAGTGTCTGGCTGCTTCGTTCTTCTATCGGTAGTTTAGTCCAGTCATTAAAGATTTTCTGAGCATTGGATAAAATGTTTTCAACTGATTTTTCAGTACCCAGTTTTCCATCTGTCTTGCCGGTTTCTCCTTCCCATGCCAAAGCAATCTGGTTTTTAAAATCCGTAAATCTGTTATTGACAGGTGTTGCTGAAAGCATGAGGAGTTTTGTTTTAACACCAGCCTTCATGACATCGTTAAGCAGCTTTTGGTAGCGGGTCACTCTATCTTTGCGGGGGTCGTTGTTTCTGAAATTATGCGATTCATCAATGACCACCAGATCATAATTGCCCCAGTTTATTCGTGATAAATCTATTCCATTAGATAAACCTTTTTCTCTTGATAAGTCTGTATGAAATAAGACATCATAATTTAAACGGTCTTTGACCAGTGGGTTGTCTTCATAGTTGTTTAAAAAAGTCTGCCAATTATCTTCCAATTTTTTGGGACAGAGTACAAGTACCGTGCGGTTTCTTTCCTGATAATATTTTATGACGCCCAAAGCCGTGAATGTTTTGCCAAGTCCGACACTGTCAGCAAGTATACAGCCGTTATGCCGCTCCAGTTTATTGATAATGCCCAGAACAGCATCACGCTGAAAGTCATAGAGCTTGTTCCAGATTATCGATTTTTTAAATCCCGTTTTTTCGTTCGCCAGTTCATCTTCTGAAATATCTTCAAGGAATTCATCGAAAATATTGTAGAGAGTGAGATAATAGATAAATTCCGGCGCGTTTTCTTTATATAGATCAGCAATATAACCAATCACTTCTTCCGTAACATTTTTTAGCGTTTTCTCATCATTCCAAATATCTTCAAAATTCTGCAAGTATTGCCTGGTTGTCGCATAGTCATCGGTTTTTATAATCTGATGCAGTATCGAGTTGTCCTTTTTGTATCCAAAACCGGCACTGCTGAATTCATTGATGCCCATGTACACATAGCTGTTATCATTGTTTACGAGTGAAATATGCGGCTGTATGTATTTATTGTCGATATTTGTTTTGAATTCAACTTTCTGTTCGATCCATTTTTTGCACTCTTTCGCAATCGCTTTACCTTTAAGCTCGTTTTTCAGATTTATTTCAAACTCAGATCCGCTTATAGCCTTTTGCCTGAAATTGGCATGTATTTGAAACTGCTTTTGTTCTCTTTTGTTTTTGTCGAGTTCAATAAAAGTCGGGTCGGTAAAGATAAAGTTCAGCTTATCAATCTTTTTCAGCTCATTTTTCAGCGATTCAAAACCGTAGATAGAAAAAATACCGGCAGCAACCTGAAGTTTGCTTTCTCTGCTGATACTCTTTTTAAAATCATCACCGACTTTGTCAGTCTTATTGTTGAAGATTTGAATCATCTTTCAGTATCCATTTTCCTCTTCAAAATCATTCTTCCTGCCCAAACACGGACGTTGGGCAGTCTTAACGGGTGAGTTTTTATTGATTTCATAGATATAACCCATAAACCTCGCAGTTAGCGCGATTTGCCTTTTATTAATGGGCGTTTAACGATGAAACATGATTTAATGGTCAAAAAGGAGGTGCCATCATGCTTCATCGTTATATCAACCAGTTTGTTGAATATTGTCAACTGG
>CBDAFK010000276.1:0-2749 GCA_965195235.1 uncultured Desulfobacterales bacterium
CATTACCTTTTCTCCGCCATATCGTTTAACACCACGCCTTTGCCCATTGCTGTCGCGACCGTTTTTTGAGCTGCCGCCGGCTTTTTTATGTGCCATTATTGCACTTCCTTTAATAAGTCGGTTTTTTTATGACGCCATCAGGTTTCAATGCTGTCGATTTTAACTTCGGTAAACTGCTGGCGATGTCCCTTTTTCCTGCGGTATCCCTTCCGCTTTTTGTACTTGAAAACAATGATTTTTTTAGCTTTCCCCTGCTCAACGATGTGGCCTCGAACAACAATATTATCCAAAACAGGCCTGCCAATGCTTACATTTTCATCCTCTGAAAACATGAGGACTCTGTCAAAAGAAACAGGGGCTCCGACCTCTCCTGAAATCTTTTCTACTTTTAAAATCTCCCCTTCCTGGATTTTATATTGTTTTCCGCCGGCAGCAATTATTGCGTACATATTATCTAACTCTCCATTTTTATACAAAATTTAACTTTTTTGAAGCTATCAGGATAATTATTAGATCTGCTATTTAAACCTAAATTAAGCGGTTTTTTACTCGATCTGCGCCGATCTCTTGCGCATAAAGGCTTCGCAAAAATCTTAGACATATCCACGGGTATGCCTGCGGTTTTCGCAAAGCCTTATGCATCAAGATCTCAGCGCATATCTTCGCAAAAAATCGCTCAACTTAGGTGTAACAATACACTGTATCGACACCTTTTGTCCTTCCTTTTGAAAAAAATCGAAGAAACGATCTTACCCTTCCTAAATTCCTAAACCCCTTTCCTACATTCCGGTAGCAATGGCATTCGACTTTACTATCTTGTAGGATGCAACGCTGCCTTATTACCATCGGACGAAAAATATATGCCGTCACTTTTATCTATCATATAAAGTAGTTGGTGATATTTATGGGCACATCCGCGCCTGTGGCATGCCTTTTGATATTGTATTCCATAGAACAACGAATGTTCGAATAAAAGTTATTCAAATTGGAGGTACATAATGAGAAAAATAGGTATTTATGGAAAAGGTGGCATCGGCAAGTCAACAACTACTCAGAATATGGCTGCGGCTATGGCCATATGTTTTAAAAAAAAGGTAATGATTCATGGTTGTGATCCAAAGGCTGACGCAACTCGAATGATCATGGGCGGTATGTCCCAGGCCACTGTACTCGACACCCTGCGGGAATTCGGGAAGGAAAATGTGACATTGGACAAGGTGGTAGGTGAAGGGTTTGCCGGGGTTCGCGGTGTGGAATCAGGAGGTCCTGAACCTGGCGTTGGTTGCGCGGGACGGGGCATTATAACCGCTATTGACCTGATGGAAGAACTCGGCGGTTATCCTGATGATCTTGAGTTTCTTTTTTATGATGTACTGGGTGATGTTGTGTGTGGTGGATTTGCTATGCCTATGCGCCAGGGGAAGGCCCAGGAGATCTATATCGTTACCTCAGGTGAAATGATGGCAATTTATGCAGCCAACAATATTACCAAGGGGTTGGTAAAATATGCGAATCGAAGCGGTATTCGTCTGGGGGGAATTATCTGTAACAGCAGGAATGTAGATAGAGAACGTGAACTGATCGAGGAATTTTGTGACCGTATCGGCACCCAAATGATCTATTTTGTGCCCAGGGATAACATGGTCCAAAAGGCCGAGTTTAATAAAAAGACAGTAATGGAATACGATTCTGACTGTAAACAGGCGCAGGAATACAAGAATCTTGCCCAGCGGATAATTGAAAACGAAAATTTCGTGATCCCCGAGCCCATCATGAAGATGGATGATTTAGAACAATTAGTAGTAAAGTACGGGATTGACTAACTGCATTGTTAATCCACAGATTACGCAGATTACACGGATTACTCTAAGGGCAGACATCGTCAAGTGGTTGTTATTATTTAAGCAAGCAGACTATTGAAAGCTCAAAGCTCAAAGGACTTGAGCATCTTGATTTTCACCTTTCACCTTTGATGCTGAATTGTTTGTAATTTTTTCCAACTCGACAACTCGACAACTCGACCAAATTTAAAGGGAGAAAAAAGATGAAGATGGTAAAGGGAATAATCAGACCTGAAAAGGTGGAAGCAGTGGTGGATGCCCTGGCCGAGGCAGGCTTTGTGGCGCTTACGAAGATAGATGTAGTCGGGAGAGGCAAACAAAAAGGACTGGATGTCGGAGGCATTCATTATGATGAATTGCCAAAAACCATGCTCATGATCGTAACAGAGGATGAAGATGCTGATAAGATTGCAGATATTATTATAGAAAATGGCAGAACGGGTCACTTTGGCGATGGAAAAATATTTGTTACGCCGGTTGAAGAGACATATACGATTCGAACTGCCGCAAAAGGTGTATAGGTGACAAAATGAAAGAGATTTACGCCATTATTCGAATAAATAAGGTTTATGACACTAAGAAGTCCCTGGAGAAAATTGGTTTTCCGTGTCTTACCGCTTTTAGCTACAGGGTGTTTGGCAGGGGAAAGCAAAAAGGGCTTATTGATGAAGTGAGCTTTGCAATAAGCCCGGAGGTAACTGAATCAGCCAAAGGTGGCGGAATGAAGTATATCCCCAAACGTCTTCTGTATCTCGCAGTGAATGATAAAGATCTTTCCAGAGTGGTAGATGCCGTTATCCAGGCTAATCAAACCGGCCACCATGGTGATGGGCGCATTTTTGTCTGTTCCCTGGAAGAGGCCGTCAGAATCAGAACGGGCGAAAAGGATGCACAGGCAATAAAGTAGA
>CBDAFK010000277.1:0-7281 GCA_965195235.1 uncultured Desulfobacterales bacterium
ATTTGATCTGGCGATGACGCAGCCATCATTATTGGAAAGTACAACTACAGGTTTTCCAATAAGTTTAGGGCTAAACAGTTGCTCGCAGGAAACATAGAAGTTATTACAATCTACAAGTGCAAAAACGGGAGACATCATTAAATTACCTACGTGAACATCGAACATCGAACATCGAACGTCCAATTTTGAATAAGGAATTCTGCCAATTTATAAACTGGCACAATTATAGGCGTGGTTCAATGTTCGATGTTCAAAAGAATTTTTACTCTGCCGTTCAATATTCTCTTATCATAAACATTTTATTTTTGTATAGGAAATCATAAAATGATGTTTTCTTTATTCGCTTTTAAAATAATTTAAATAGCGAAGCGACATCATTATTCGACGTTCGATGTTGGACGTTCGATGTTGGACGTTCATCTTTCTTCTATATAGTCGGTTCTTTGCCGGACAGGAGCCGTTTGATATTGTCTTTGTGACGGAAAAAGATAAATATTGCGGTTATAAGTGCGCATACTGTTAAGGGGATGGAATGGCTTGTCAGCCAGACAGCCACAGGCAACACGGCCGCTCCCGAAAGGGAGCCTGCAGACACACGATTGGACAGAAATACAAACAGGATAAATGTTAGCATAGCGACAATACATGCTGTTGGTGAAATTATTATAAAGCAACCAGCCGCGGTTGCGACCCCTTTTCCACCTCCTTTAAATTTTGTATAAACAGGGTACAGGTGCCCTAAAAAAGAGGAAAGCGCGACAATAGACAGATAGATTTCACCTGTTAAGTTATCAGTTCCTGCCATTGCATATACAGCAAGACATACCGGAAAAGCGCCCTTTAACAGATCGCCTGCAAGGGTGAGGGTTCCCAGTGTTGTCCCTGCAACCCGTCTGACATTTGCAGCCCCTATATTTTTGCTTCCTTTTTGTCTGATGTCTATAGAGGCAAATCTTTTGGTTAAAATAAGACCGCACGGGATGGATCCAAGTAAATATGCAAAAACAGAAAGTCCAAAAAAAGTAAACATTTTTCGAAATGTGTTAAGTGTTAGGTGTTAAGTGTCAGGTGTCAGGGATTTGATATGATATTAAGAAGATAAAAAAAGGAAGTTAAGGTTGACGGCTTAACTTCCTTGCTGATTTTGAGTGCCGAGGGACAGAATTGAACTGCCGACACGCGGATTTTCAGTCCGCTGCTCTACCGACTGAGCTACCTCGGCATAAATAAAAGATCAAGTAATAGTTTAGCACAAAGGCACTAAGATACCAAGATTATAATATAATGCTCTTAAAATTCCTCAATATATACCCCTTTTGTGTCTTAGTGGCTGAACTGCTACAAGATCAAGAATCTTTAAAAAATTAATATTAATGAGAAGTCGAGATTTTTGTCAAGAATTTTTTATTCCAATATCTCCAAAGAGATACTGTATTAAAACAGATGCGGCAATTGTAGCTGTTTCGGCTCTTAAAATACGGGGGCCAAGCGCGGCGGTAATAAATCCGCAGGCTTTTGCTTTTTCAATTTCTTGTGATGTAAACCCGCCTTCCGGTCCGATCATAATAAATATATTATTAAAATGCCTGTTAGATTGCGCTAATGCTAAATTAATTGGTTTTGACTCGTTCTCCCAGAAAGCGATTTTCAGGCTACTTTGCTTGCTGATATTGAATGTATCTTCAAATGATACTGTGGGCCCAATTTCCATTATACGACCACGATTACACTGCTTGAGAGCTTCCTTTGAAATTTTTTTCCATCGGTTTGTGCGAACAGCGAGTCGTTTGTTATCAGGTCTGGGAACAGAACGCCTGGAAATAAAGGGCACCCATTTTGTTATTCCAAGTTCGGTAAGCTGTCTGACAAGCTTGTCCATTTTCCTTTGTTTTAAAAAAGCCTGGGCTACAATAATTTGAATGGGCGATTCGGTTGTTGAGGGAAAACTTCTCATTATCGATACATTAACGCTGTCTGCGGATAAAGATATGATCCTTGCTTCGTATTCACCGCCGGCACCGTCAAAAAGAGTTATTATATCTCCCGGCTTCAATCGCAGCGCCTTTTTAATGTGTCTTGCATCCGTGCCTGTGATAACTGGTATGGGTTTTGCTGTCTCTGATTGTTTGATAAAAAAGCGTCTCATAGTTCATTCCCTCAATCCCTCTACAAGTTTTTTTAAAGAAAAGCAAATATCTTGACATGTTATATAATAATTTTATAACTTCTCAATGAATTAAGGATTCAAGCCTGCCTGTGCGTCGCACGCAGACAGGGATTCAAGGGGTCAGGGGGTCGAATCCTTCGCATCAACCCATAATTTTTTATTGTGAGGGGGATAATATGGAAGAGGAAGAGATTATAGAGCTTACCGATGAAGTCATAGATGCTTCAATTCAACCCCCCGAGGTTGAAGATAACAAGGAAATTGAAGTACAGTTTAGTGAGCCGATAGATAACGATCTGGCAAACAGTATCGGCATTGATGATGCTCTTGAGAAGGAAATAGGCGGCGATCAGGATATGGCTGATAGCTTTGCGGATTCGCTGGGCATGGATTTAGAGCCGGAGATTGATGCCTTAGAAGATATACATGAAGAGGTTTCATTGTCTTCCGAGCATCTTGAGGAGACTTTAGAGCGAGTTGTTAAAAAAATGTTTTCTGAAAAGATCGAGAAGATGCTTGCCGAGATGATTGAAGCCGCAGTTTCAAAAGAGATAGAAAGTATAAAGGAAAAGTTACAAGGCTTTTGAAAAATTATCGTTATTTGTCATTTTATAATTTAATCCTAATTGAGCCAAAGCTTAATTAGGAAGAGGTCAGAGGTCTCAGCTGATTGCAAATTATAAATAACAAATATCAAATATCAAATAAATTACAATGACCAAAACTCAAAATCCCAAACCCGTAAATGACCTAAATTTGAAACTCCAAACATGTTTTGGTCATTGAACATTGAAATTTGCCTGCCTGTGCGTGTCCGCACGCAGACAGGGGATTTATTTGTAATTTGATGCTTGAAATTTGGGATTTTATAAGTTCATTAAGGAAGACTAAAATATGAGTTCTAATCTGCTTGATAAGGGGTATAAGCCGCATGACGTGGAAAAACGCTGGTATGATTTCTGGGAAAAAGAACAACTCTTTGCTGCCAGCGAGGAAAGCAGGCAAAAAAGCTATTCAATTGTAATTCCGCCGCCTAATGTTACAGGGGTTCTTCACATGGGGCACGCTCTGAATATTACCTTGCAGGATATTCTTTGCCGTTTCAGGAGAATGCGGGGTGATAATGTTCTATGGATGCCTGGAACCGACCATGCGGGAATTGCAACACAGAATGTTGTTGAAAAAAAGCTTGCAAGCGAGGGGCTTAATCGCCACAAACTTGGCAGAGAGAAATTCGTTGAGGCAGTATGGAAATGGCGCAATGAGTATGGCAGCGCAATTATAAATCAGCTCAAGCGTCTGGGCGCTTCATGTGACTGGAAGCGTGAACGCTTTACAATGGATGAAGGATTGTCGCTGGCGGTACGCAAGGTTTTTGTGCAGCTTTACAATGAAGGCCTTATCTACAGAGGAAATTATATTACCAACTGGTGCCCGCGTTGCCGTACGGCGCTTGCCGAAATTGAAGTGGAACATGATGATCACAACGGCCATCTTTATCATATCCTCTATCCTTTTGAGCAGGGACCTGGCGGAATAGTTATTGCAACCACCAGACCGGAAACCATGTTTGGCGATACAGCGCTGGCTGTTAATCCTGATGATGAGCGATACCAGGGCATTGAGTCTGACAGGGTAATTCTTCCGCTTGTGAACAAACCGATACCAATAATCAGGGACAAATATGTTGATATGACATTCGGCACCGGCGGTCTCAAGGTTACTCCTGCTCATGATCCAAATGACTTTGAAATAGGGAAACGCCATAACCTTTCGATTGTCAAAGTTATTGGGGATGACGGGTTAATGACGTCTGAAGCCGGTAAATTTGAAGGGCTTGACAGGTTCAAATGCAGAGATGCTGTAATAAAAAAGCTTAAAAAGACAGGGCTGCTGAAAAAAATTGAGCCATATAACCACAGTGTGGGCCATTGTTACAGATGCAAGACGGTTGTTGAGCCGAACCTGTCATTACAGTGGTTTGTAAAGACCCGGCCGCTTGCGAAAAAAGCAATACAGGCGGTTGAAAACGGGGATACAAAAATCATCCCTGAAACATGGACAAAAACCTATTTTGAATGGATGAATAACATCAGGGACTGGTGTATATCACGGCAGATATGGTGGGGGCATCAAATTCCCGCATGGACATGCGAAGATTGCAGCGAGCTTATTGTTGCTATGGATACTCCTGAATCCTGTCCGGCCTGTGGCGGTACGAGACTTATTCAGGAAACAGATGTGCTGGACACATGGTTTAGTTCCGCCCTGTGGCCGTTTTCCACAATGGGATGGCCGGAGAAAACACCTCTGTTGAAAAAGTTTTATCCGACATCGGCTCTTGTTACAGGCTTTGATATACTTTTTTTCTGGATTGCCAGAATGATGATGATGGGTATCCATTTCATGGGGGATGTGCCGTTCAAAGATGTGTATGTGCATGCTCTTGTGCGTGACGTTGAAGGCAAGAAGATGAGCAAGTCAAAGGGTAATGTTATCGACCCGATAAGCGTGATCGATAAATATGGAACCGATGCATTCCGCTTTACTCTGGCGGCCTTTGCGGCACAGGGGCGGGATATTAAGATGTCCGAAGACAGGGTTGAAGGATACCGTCATTTTATAAATAAGCTATGGAATGCCGCACGGTTCGCGTTTATGCATATAACCGAAAAAAACTCAAAACCTTTCAGCCTTCAAGATTCAGCCTTCAGCCTTTCTCTTCCTGACAAATGGATTTTATCCAGGCTCAATTGTGTTACTGTAAATGTATCCGAAGCTATTGACAGCTACAGGTTTAATGATGCGGCCGGCGCTCTTTACAAGTTTGCGTGGCATGAGTTCTGTGACTGGTATCTCGAGGCAATAAAGCCATCCTTATATGGGAAACAAGGGGAGGACAGACGTCAAACAACGATGAGTGTGCTCTGGTTTGTTTTGCGGGATACACTTATATTGCTTCATCCATTTATACCCTTTGTAACCGAGGAGATCTGGCATAAACTTCCAGGATCGCAGGGTTCTATAATGAAAGCCTCATTTCCTTTAGACAGGCCTGATGCTGATAATTATCGCCGTGATAATGATGCTGAATCAAAAATGGAACTTATAACCGGAATAATAACAGGAGTCAGAAATATCAGGGGTGAGATGAATATTACCCCGTCATTACTGCTTGATGTTTCAGTTCAATCACAGGATGAAAAAACACAGGAAACGCTTAATCAGCATAGAGACATTATAATAAATCTTGCCGGGTTAAAAACCCTTTCAATCGAGCTGCCGGGTGAAAGGCCGAAGGCGGCAGCTACAGGGGTCGTCGAGACTGCTACTATTTATGTTTTACTTGAAGGTATGATCGATTTTGCCAAAGAAATCAATCGGCTTAAGAAAGAGATCGGCAAACTGACAAATGAGCTGATCGCTGTATCCAGGAAATTAAGCAATGAAGATTTTCTTAACAAAGCGCCTGGGGATGTGGTTGAAAAGGTTAAAGAAAAGCAGAGAATCCTTCTTGAAAAGCAACGGAAGATAGAGGTAAATATAGATAAGATTGAGGGATTGAGGAATTAGAGAGATCAGAGGTCGGAGATCAGAGGTCGGAGATCAGAGATCAGAGGTCGGAGGTCAGAGGTCGGAGGTCAGAGGTCGGAGGTCGGAGGTCGGAGGTTGGAGGTCGGAGGTCGGAGGTCAGAAGGCAGAGGTCAGAGGTCAGAGGGCAGAAGTCGGAGGACAGAAAAGCAAGTGGTGAAATATATATGGATAGAGGAAGGTGTTTCAAGAGTCGTTAATGTGTGTTATATTTTTAAAATCTTTGCGCCTTTGCGCCTTTGCGTGAGCAATCCTAAATCCCAAACCCGTAAATGACCTAAACCCGCCTGCCGTCCGTCGGGCAGGTTTGAAACTCCAAACATGTTTTGGTCATTGAATATTGAAATTTGGGATTTATTTGTGATTTGATGCTTGAAATTTGGGGTTTTATAAGTTTACGAGGTCTGCATGTATTCAATACAAAGTTTGATTGAAACAGCTCTAAAAGAGGATATCGGGTCAGGGGATATTACTACGGATAATCTTGTCGCCCCTGATGCAGGAGGACATGGTGTAATTATTGCCAGGGAAAAGGTGGTAATTGCCGGACTTGACATTGCTCGCCGTGTTTTTGAGCAGCTTGATCCAAAAATTATTTTCAAACCTGAGTGCAAAGATGGCGATATTGTTCTAAATAATGGAATTGTTCTGAAAGTTGAAGGAAACCTTCGCAGTCTTCTGATGGGTGAACGAACTGCTTTAAATTTTTTGCAGCACCTTTCTGGAATTGCTACATACGTGCGTTCGTATGTGAACAGGCTTGCAAGTAAAAAGGTTCGCCTTGTCGATACACGTAAAACAACGCCGGGATTGCGAGTTTTAGAAAAATATGCCGTTCGTGTCGGTGGAGCCTGTAATCATAGAATGGGGCTTTATGACGGTGTTTTGATTAAGGATAATCACATAGCCGCTTGCGGCGGTATAACAAAGGCTGTTAAGCACATCCGAAATAATGTCTCTCATCTTATTAAAATAGAGGTCGAGGTTTCCAGTCTGAATGAAGTAAAGGAGGCTGTAGAAGCCGGCGCCGATGTTATCATGTTAGACAACATGGATTTGGACCGGATAAAGCAATCAGTTAAGTATATTGACGGAAGGGCTTTAATCGAAGTTTCCGGTCGGATAACGATAGAGAGCCTTAATCGCCTGGCAGATGCTGGTGTGGATATTATCTCTGTTGGAGCCCTTACCCATTCGGCAAGAAGCGTGGACTTGAGTATGCGTATTAAGGGGTTGAAAAAAAATGAACATCGAACGGATTAAAAAATGAACATCGAACATCGAACATCGAACGTCCAACATCGAATGAAAAACAAAAGAAACAGAAGTCAGAGGTCAGAGGTCAGAAGTCAGAGGTTTTTGCAAGTTTCAAGTTTCGATCTTAACCACTGAATCCTGAACCTTTGTCTCTCATTGGGTGTTTGTTTTTTCATTAGATCCGCCGGAGGCGGACAAGTGCTTGCTCGCCTGTGGCGAGTTGGAATAATTTGAGGAGCGGAGCGACATCATTATTCGACGTTCGA
>CBDAFK010000278.1:0-4696 GCA_965195235.1 uncultured Desulfobacterales bacterium
TTCTCCAAATAAAGTTTTTTTGGGTTTGTAAAAAACTCCTGTTGAGATCCGCTTTATAATTTTTTTTGCAATCAGTCTTTCAATGGCTTTTGCAGCAGCGCCATACTCTTTATTTGAAATACACAGTTGCTGATACTTAAAGGTGATACCCGCAGGCATTTTATTGATTTTTCTACTTATTTTTTCTGTTATTTTCATTTTCAGATCATTGCTCCCCAACTTTATAGAGAGCATAGAGAGAACGCAACGTTTTGTCAAGTATTTTCCGGAGAATACTTGACAAAAAGGGGTATTAGAGGGGGTCTGAGGGAATCTGAAATTATTACATCAAGATTATAGTAATTTGGCGCTTTCTGCTGAAATTCGGAAATTCCGAATTTCTTCAAAGTTTGGTTTTCTTCCAGCTCTTCTTTCTGCATAAATATTTTTATATATGTTCATTTATGGTAGATTTTGCTTTCCCAAAAAGCATTGCCATTTTCCTAAAGATTTCATGAGCCCTGTTGTCTGTTATTCGATTTATCGTAATAAGTTAACTCTTTCAAAGAGATTTTTTTGACAGGATTAAAACATTAATAATACAGCATCCCATTTTATCAATAATTTATTGACTATCCAATTATGCTGTAGATGCCAATGCCACAGATTACATATAAATATCGTAACTATCTGTGAATAAGGCTAAATATTTGATGTATAGCAGATATCTTTAATCAAGGACAGTTACCAATCTGTTAGGGAAACTTAAAAAACTTTGGATTATTAAATTGTTGTCGTGAACGGCAAGGATGAGCTGACACAAAAGCCGCCTAATGCTTTGAATTTACGAAAAATCGGCTCGGCTTTTGTGGTCAGATCAATCCTTTTGTTATGACGTTTTAAAATATTAAGTTGCATTAAGCAACCTTTAGAGTTAAAATACAACCAAACAGTGAACAAATACAAAAAAAGAGGACATTATGCCAACTGCCGTAAAAATCTCTGATGAATTAGTAGCCAAAGCCAAAGTTACATCTAAAGTTTTCAAGCGTTCAATCGCTGGTCAAATTGAGTATTGGGCAAAAATCGGACAAATTATCGAAGAAAATCCAGATCTGCCATTGCCACTTATTCAAAACATTTTGATTGGGAAAGAGCAAATTAAATCTGGTCAAGGTATCCCATATGTGTTTGGAGAATATGAATGAACCAGATTACTGAAGTAATTCAGTCACCAGATTTTGCAAAACTAAAAAAGAAACTGAAGAAAAATCAAATTAAAAAATTAGATGGCGCCATCAGAGCGATAATGGGAAATCCCACCATTGGTGATACAAAATTAGGTGATTTACAGGGTATTCGTGTGCACAAGTATAAAGTAGGCAATAATCAAATCCTACTTGCTTACGAAGTTGTTGAATCAACCCTATATTTGTATTCTTTCGGATCTCACCAAAATTTCTATAGAGAACTGAGTAAATACCTCCACAAGTAGTTTAGGCCATAACCCTTTTTGTTTTTCAGTAGCTATTTGGGCCGACCGAAACCGAATGACCAAACCCATCCCTCATGCCCATACAAATTTTCTCCTCAGGTCATGAAAGAAATCCCATTTATTTGTGAGAAACTGGTACCGGCCTGCCACGATTCCTGGCGCGATGTCGAGATCTTTGGCGATGGCTAAAATTTCATTTCTTGAAGTGGCTGTTTGAATCTGATTATTGAATTGATGGGGAATCAAAACTTCAGCGGCATATTCGTTGGCGCGTATTTCTCTGACATCATCCTGACGGAGCTTGCCATTATTGATAAGAAGATCTTTCTTGTTATCATGGATGACATGAGCTGCTTCATGAAAGAAGGCGAACCAGAAAAGGTCTTCCGCTTTGCCACGTAGATTGAGCAGAATCATAGCTTTGCTTGGCGAAAGCCATTTCGTAGCACCGGACCACGGTGCTTTTTTCATCTCAGGAATAAAAACCAGGGCAACACCTGCTTCGGCGCAGAATGACTGCATTTTTTTTATAAAAGTTTCAGGTTCAAGAACGGTAAGTTTTTTTATCTCTTGAATTGCAGCTTGGAATTTTATCTTGGAAAATTCGGCACATTGAGTAGCGTGGGCGGCAATTTCTCCTTGTCGAATCCAGGCAGAGGCGGGGCCGGGACAACTTTCAAAGCATTTGGAACGTCGGGCCGCCACGGCTGGCTCATCCCATATGGCATGCCAGGCATCCACACTACTGACGCCATAAAAAGCCAGCACGGCCCGTAGTTGCTCCACTTTATCTTTCATTTGTGGCAATATCTGCCTCTTGACCAGCTCAGCAACAGGGATGTTTTTCAACCAGGCAAGATCAGCCTTTAACCTTTCGCGTTCATGAATCTTGGCCAACTGCTCACGGTACTGGGCTTCTAAATTATTCCACATTGAGGCGGGAACACCCACTGCCAATTCAAGACGATTGGCGGTTTCATAGGAGATAGGCTGTTCTCCTTTGAAAATTCGGATTAGCGATTGCACGGTAAGCCCGGTACGGATGGCAAGTTCTTTTTGCCTCATATCTAAGGCCTCCATTGTTTCCCGCAATGTCTCGCCTGGTGCAACAGCATAATCTGGCTCGAAAGTATATTTGTTTGTTGCTTTTACCATTGCTTTACTCCCTTTTTTTAGTGCGTATCAGCAATGTCGATGATTTCGATCTTGGTGACAGCTGCCCAGTCCAGCCCTCCCTCTTTTCGTCCTGAAATTGGATTGTTAGCAGGAATAAAAATTAGTCGGTATGGATGCTCAAGATCCACTGAAAGTTGGCCGCTACGATTTCCTGTTAATTCATGGCAACGAGCTGGTGGCACTCTGGAGATATCCGCCAAAGTCTCTGCTGCAGCAAGCTCCATCATTCGTTGCTTAAGCTTCTTGCCACGTTTAGCCCCCAAACTTTTAATGGCTTCAGAACCTTTGCTACAGAGCTTTTGTAGTTTTTTTGTCTTAAAATATATGACCATGCGACATTCTTGTCAAGAAAAAAGTTAACATGTTATGTTAACCATTATTTATCTGTGTTTGCTTTTCAGACTTGTAATCTCGAATTATTTTTGACGCCGAACGTCCAAGCTCACCTTCCACTCTGGAGCGCCAGCGGAATAGTGGTCAGGTGAAAGCGCCTTGTTGGCCGATTTCATCGGATTATTGTGCTGCAGGGCACAGATCATTCATATAGCAACCGTTACATTTTTGTCCACGGGCTTTACACCAATTCCGACCTATTTCCCAGCATGGCAAATCCATCATTCCTGGGAATTCGGGATAAAGTGCCCGTGCCTTGTATATCACCTGTTCCACGTTAGCCTTGACGGCACATAGACCAAGCCGGAAAAAGACGCGTCGGATATGTACATCTGCTGAAATATCGATTGAATAGTAGTCAGCGAAAGGGATCTTAAAGTCCCTTGCAAGAATATTGGCGGCCATACTACCAATTTTGGGACCAACTCCGTCGAATTCCAAAAAACGATATACAACTTCTGCGCTGGAAGGCTTCCCCGACCAGATAGAAGCGGCGTTGCCGTCATAGTTGTCTTTGATTCGTTGCACCGCCGAATAAAAGTGGTTAGCCATTTTGTCCACAAACCGGTGAAGCGGTTCCGGTTTACTCATGAGGCGCTTCACGTCTCCCTGCGAGAGAGCACTCAGTGTCTGCATCGAGAACCCGCCGATTTTCTCGGAAATTAGGTAAGGAATCAACCATGCCCTCTCGGCCTTGATCTGACAATCCATAACACACGCCAAAACAAAGGCGTACGAATGATTGTCCAGATCATTCAGTAACGCATCGGCACTCGGATTACCTGTAAACTTTATCAACTGCTTGGGCGCACGGAACAATGTTTGTCCATGTTCCACCAGCCTATCGCGTATGGATTTCTCGTTCATTTGTCTACGGCCAACGTATTGTACTAAGCAGAAAAAAATCTGTATATTAACGCTATATATTTTCTTTATAATATCGCATTGCTGTATTTAATACAGTTTTAAGAAGGATGAAAAAAAGTGGTCAAGTCTGCCTTTGACCCTTATTAATGATGTCTTGTATTTTCCCTATCTGTTTTTTAATTTTCCTGTCGTATTTTATATTTTATAAGTTTCGAACCTCTTCTGTTATTAAGGTTTTTGTCTCTTATTGTCTTTCATGGGTCAAAGGCAGACTTGACCCCTTTTCTTTTTGTCTCTTATTGTCTTTCATGGGTCAAAGGCAGACTTGACCCCTTTTCTTAAAAACTTACCTGTGTTTCTTATTCATTTATTCTGACATTCTACAACACCCAGTAATGGGGTTCCACGTGGATTCTGTCCATTCAATAGATGAGTTTTTTGACATTATTACCGGTGGCTTTCCCCTTTTATTCACAATTCATAATTAATTCCCTTCCACGATTTTGATATTGGAGCGTATAGAGACGTATTAAACTTTCACGGTGTGAAGGAAAAATAAGTTGATAAGTTTAATATGTCCCGCATGTCCTCCCTGTGTGTCTGCTATTTTTTCGTGCTTTTCGTGTGTTTAGTGGTCTGTATTAAGTGCTTAATATCTTCTTCAATTTCTTTTAAATTATGCTCTCTGGCTATCTGTTTTAGTTCCTCTTTATACTTTTCAAATTCCTGATTTGATTTTTCCACTGCCATTTCGTGACTGACTTTTCCAGCATGAGCAAGCAATTC
>CBDAFK010000279.1:0-10135 GCA_965195235.1 uncultured Desulfobacterales bacterium
TTTCAGTGTGCCGGTAAAAGCATTCCCGGTATATTGCGAACCTTGATCGGTATTGAATATCTCAGGACTGTTATGCTTGCGAAGAGCGCTCTTTAAAGCATTCACACAGAAATCGTCATCCATTGTCACAGACACCTCCCATGATAGCACATAGCGGCTTGCCCAATCCATAACTGCCGTCAGATACACAAATCCATGTGCCATCCAGATATAGGTAATGTCGGAACACCAGACCTGATCAGGCTTTGTGATCGACAATTTCTTCAGGAGATATGGGTATACCTTATGCTCTCTGCGTGGTCTGCTTGTATTCGGCGCGAGTTTCAGATGGAAAAGTATAGCTCTATAAGCAGTGTCATCGAACGAATGAAGAAACAGATGCTGACGGATTCAACCCTTAAGAGGCGTGTGGATAAGGTGGCTGAGAAGGTGAGCAAGAGTCAAGAGCAGACTTGACCCCATTTTTTTGACCCCATTTTTTTTCATTTTTTTTAATTTTGAAAAGGTTGCTGAGAGAGTTTCTTTGCTATTCGATCTGGAGAAGGATTATATAACCGGAAGAGGACGGCAAAGGAACAGGGTCCGGGCCAGGGATTTACTTTGTTATTGGTGCGCGATTGAGCTTAGGATTCCAATGGCGGATTTGTCAAAAAGACTTGACATGACACTTGCTGCGGTGAGCTACGCAGTAAAAAGAGGAGAGAAGGTAGCGAAAGAAGCAGGTTGTCATCTGGATGATTAAGTTATTTTAGTATTTAAGGACGTCCCCCTCAACAGTACGTCCCCCTCAACACAGATTGGTGTCCAATGCCGATGGGCTTCGGGGACAAGCTCATCACTGAAAAAATCATGAATACCCTTTTTATCTTCTTGATGGTCTGGCTTACTTCTTTCACCAGCCACTTTGGCTTAACCACTCTTGCCTCATCTGCAAAGGAAAGCGCCCATCCTGTCAGCTTGTACTCGGATGAAGAGCTGAAGATAAGTCTTATTTTTCCATCAGCTTTTTTAATCCACAGATTTCGCAGACCCTCCTGCCATTGCAAGGCACGAGCGGGCAGGTTACACAGATTACTATAATCAGATGGGATCATATGTCATAACCCCCTAAATGCGAAATCTGTAGTGGTTAATCCCCCGTTGCTTGCGGCGGGGTAGTTCATTTAAAAAGGCCGTATCTTTTCGGTGCTATAGAAAATGCCTGATATGCTTTATGTAATTTGAAAAAATTGTTGTTATTTATAAAAACCGGAATTTTATTTTGAGCACCTGCCAAAGAAAGACGTAACTCATCTTTTATAAACAAAATCGGCTTTACAGCATTTTCTTCCAAAAACTGCTCAACTTCCTGATCCGGCAATAATAAATATCCTTCTTCACTGCTTAGAGGAGCAACTTGTGGAAGAATAGAGACAGCTCCGGCACTCTGGCAGATTTGTCACAAGTAATAATTTGACGTCAGTTCAGGGGGGTTACGGTTAATTTCGTAGTCCCTTTTTTGATTTTAATCATGAGTTGCTGTATGCTTTAAAAACTTTTGAAAATAACTTCACAATTTCCCACCTAAAATTAATCCAAGCTATTACCTTTAACTTTAATAAATCATTATAAAAATATTACAAATTCTTCATTTTTTTCTTGACACTTTGATTAAAGTGTATTTTATTCATAAAAAGTGGATAAAAGTGGATAATTGTGGTGCTATATGTTTAGAGGAAGTTCCTATCATACAATCGATTCAAAAGGACGCGTCATAATTCCGGCAAGGTTTCGTGGTGTCATTAAGGATGGCGGTGGTGACGGTGCAGTGGTTACCAGGCTTGACGGAGCCCTGTTTGCATATACTTTTGATCAGTGGGGTGAAATTGAATCCAAAGTATTGTCCCTGGCGCAGACCAGTGAATATATGCGGCGTTTCAGGAGGGTTTTTATTGGGGGAGCATCTGACTGCATGTGTGACAAGCAGGCGCGTATCCTGATCCCGCCGGTATTAAGGCAGTATGCCGGGCTTGAGAAGGAGATCATGCTTGTGGGTCAAATTGCTCACTTTGAAATATGGTCAAAAGAAAGATATGAGCGGGAAGTGATGCAGATGGAAGATGATATGAAAAAGGAGGATGTCGGCAACGAAATTGCAAAATTAGGGCTTTAAATCTATGCCATACAAACATATCCCTGTCATGCTGAACGAAGTAGTCCATTTCCTGAATTGTAGCCCAGGGAAAACCTGTGCTGACTGCACGATTGGCGGCTCGGGCCATGCTCTTGCCATTGTGGAAAAAATTATTCCCGGCGGGTTATTGATCGGAATAGATCAGGATAATGATGCAATATTAAATGCAAAGAAGGTCCTGAGACCATATAGACTGAATGTCCGTCTTTTTCACGAAAATTTTGTTAATCTTCCGGAGATTCTTTCAAAGTTAAACATTGAAGCAGTAGACGGCATTCTTTTAGATCTCGGACTTTCCTTTTATCAACTCGAATCAAGCGGTCGAGGCTTTAGTTTCAAAAAGGACGAGCCTCTGGACATGCGTATGAACATTAACTCGCAAGTAAAAGCCGAAGATTTGGTAAACAGGATGGAAGAAGAAGGTCTGAAAAAACTTTTCAGGCAATACGGCGAGGAGCGCTGGGCAAAACAGATAGCACATAACATCGTAAAAGTAAGAAAGCGAAAAAGGATTTGTTCAGCCAGGCAGTTAGCCCAAATAGTATGTGATGCTGTCCCAAAGAAATTTTTATTTACTCAGAAAATTCATCCTGCCACTCGAGTGTTCATGGCTCTCAGGATTGCTGTCAATAGAGAGCTTGAAGTGCTCGATTCATTTATGGAAAACGCCGTAAATTTCTTAAGGCCTAAAGGCCGTCTTTGTGTAATATCTTTCCATTCCCTTGAAGATCGAATTGTGAAACATCGAATAAAAGCCCTGGAGGGCAAGTGCATTTGTCCGCCGGACTTTCCAAAATGTGTATGTAACCCAAAAAGAATTGTTCGCTCTTTGACCAGAAAAGTATTGCGGCCGACTGAAGAAGAGATAGCGGTCAATCCCATGGCAAGAAGTGCAAAACTAAGGGCTTGCGAAAAAATATAGTAACAATTAGGAAAGAGGAAAGAGGAATTAGGAATTAGGAAATAGGAATTAGGAAATAGGAAAGGCTAATTGATTTGCTCTATCCTCTATTCTCTATCCTAATATCATGAAAAAGAGGGCGCAAAAAAACATTCGCAAATTAAAACTAACCGGAGTCTGGTTAGTTTTACTATCGATTTTCATTACCGAACTTTTTTTTTATACCTGGTGCAGAGTTCAATGTGTAAGGATCGGATATGAGATAACAAAAGAAACAAATAATAAGCAAAGCCTTATAACTTTGCAAAACAATTTAAAAATTGAGCTTGCATCTCTGAAATCTCCGAAACGGCTTGCAGAAATAGCAAGCAACAAGCTCAATCTGACAAGTCCAACTCTAAAACAGGTTATTATAATTCCATGAAACCAAAACGTCGAAAATTATCCGCAGTAAGCGACAGGGATTCTCAACAAAGGCGTATTGGACTGCGTTCTATACTTATTGCTTTTATCTTCAGCATCATTTTAGTGGTAATAGGGGCAAAGGCGGTATACTTGCAGGTTTTTTGCGGTCCGTGGCTGTCTCAAAAGGCGGCCAACCAATATGAAAAATCTTTTATATCTCCGGGAAAGCGCGGAACCATATATGATGCAAATCACAGAGAAATCGCGGTCAGCATAGAGGTGACATCGATAGCGGCATACCCTCCAAATATTTCAAAGCCAGGGGCTACGGCAAGGCTCATTGCAAAGGCGCTGAAAATCGATGAAAGCTCTCTTTACAGGAAGCTAAATTCAAAAAAAAGATCCTTTGTATGGGTAAAGCGTCATGTCACACCGAGGGAGGCAGAGCAGGTTAAAAACTTAAAGCTGAAAGGAATAGATTTCATACCTGAAAATAAGCGTTTTTATCCAAATAAAACCCTTGCGGCACAGGTGTTAGGATTTTCAGGCCTCGATGGTCATGGCCTCGAAGGGATTGAATTTTATTATAACAATTATCTTGAAGGCGCTGCGGATAAATTTACGGTTTTAAGGGATGCATTCGGCCGTGGATTTAATGACAGGAAAATAGCGACCGGAGATTTTGGCGGAAACAACCTTATTCTCACTATTGACAGGACAATACAATACGCAACGGAGAGCGCTCTTGAGGAAGCGGTTGATAGATTTTCCGCCAAGTCTGGAATAGCGATAGTAATGGCCCCAAAAACAGGGGCTATATTGGCTATGGCGCACTATCCCTTTTTTAACCCTAATACTTTTAGAGCTTTTAAACAGGAGGTGTGGAGAAACAGAGCAATCGCCGATCAGTTTGAACCAGGCTCAACCATGAAAATCTTCAGCGCGGCAGCCGTGTTGGAGTCCGGGAAATGCACGCAGCATACTATCTTTTATTGTGAAAACGGCGCATACAGAATCGGAAAAAATATTGTTCATGACACCAAGCCTCACGGTTGGATGTCCTTGCAGCAGATTGTTAAATATTCAAGCAATATCGGTATAGTGAAGGTTGGTGAAATGATTGGGCCGGATTTGCTTTATAAGACTCTGAGCGACTTTGGTTTTGGCAAAAAGAGCCGAATAGACTGTCCCGGTGAAACAGCCGGAAGCATGGCTCCATATAAGCGATGGTCAAAAATAGATGCCGGAGCAATTTCATTCGGCCAGGGCATTTCCGTATCAGCGCTTCAGCTTATAACAGCCACTTGCGCGATCGCCAATGACGGGATTCTCGTGAAGCCTTATATTGTTCAGGCCATAATGGATCAGAATGGACGTTTGATAAAAAGTTCAGTCCCTTGTGAGGTTAGAAGGGTTATTTCAATCAAAACAGCCAGAACCTTGAAAAAGATAATGGAATCTGTAATCACCAAGGGAGGCACAGGGGTCAATGCAGCGATCGAAGGTTATTCTGTTTGCGGCAAGACCGGCACGGCCCAGAAAGTTGATGAAAAAGGAACATATGCCAAAGATAAATATATAGCATCATTTGTCGGGTTTGCTCCTTCACAAAATCCTGAAGTAGCCGTCCTTGTTGTAATTGATGAGCCGGGAAAAAAGTACTACAGCAGTGTTGTCGCAGCCCCCACATTTAGAAAGATCGTCCTTGAAACCCTGAATTATATGAACCTGCCTGCTACTTATAATGCGCCTTATGGCAGTCATATTAATAGACGGGCCGGTCTGAAGAGATTTAATGGAACAGATAAAATCAAACATTTTTCAAAGGTTTCAGCGTGAAACTTTCGCATTTGCTTAAATCAATTGCTGTAAAGAGTGTTTTTGGTAAAAAAAAAGAGGAGAGAATGGAGAAGACTGAAGTAGTTTCAATCCATTATAGAGCACAGGAGGTTAAGCAGGGCGGGATGTTTGTGGCCATACAGGGTCATGCGACAGATGGTCATGATTATATTGACGTGGCATTGGCAAATGGCGCATCAGCGATTATCACACAAAAGCCGGTTGATCGGGATTCAATAATTATCGAAGTTGAAGACACCAGGAAGGCTCTATCTGCCATGTCTGCCGCCTTTTACGGCAACCCCTCGGAACATTTGTTTTTAATAGGAATAACCGGCACAAACGGCAAAACAACCACAGCTTATTTGATCGAAAGCATACTTTTAAAGGCCGGTTTCAGAGTCGGCGTTATAGGAACAATAAATTACCGTTATTCGGGCAAAATATTTAACAGCCCTGTCACAACGCCTGAATCGCTTGATCTCCAGAGAATTCTCGCCGAGATGCTAAACCAGGGCATTACACATGTTGTTGCGGAGGTTTCATCACATGCCCTTGACCAGCACAGGATTGCAAATTGCTGGTTTGATGTTGGTGTATTTACCAATCTGACGCGGGATCATCTTGATTATCACGGGGATATGGATTCCTACTGGTCATGCAAGAAAAGACTTTTTACAGAAAATCTAATGTCCGGACCAAAAAAAGGCCGGACTCTCGCTGTAATTAATTGTGATGATACAAGGGGGAAGAAACTCGCATCGGAGCTCAAAGCTCAAAGCTCAAAGCTGAAAGATGAAAGCTCAAAGGTGGAAGTCTTTGAACTTTCGGACAATATGATCAGGCCTTCTAACATCAAGTGCGAATCGAGCGGAATTACTGGAAGACTTTCAACCATAAAAGAGCATTTTGATTTCAAATCATCCCTTATCGGCAAACATAATCTGAAAAACATAATAAGCGCCACAGGTGTCGGCATTGCTTTAAATCTGCCGCTTGATGTCATAAAAGCCGGAATAGAGGATGTCATCCGCATACCGGGCCGGCTTGAAGCTATTCCAAATACTTCCGGGCGTTTTGTATATGTAGATTATGCGCATACTCCTGATGCTCTGGAAAATGTTTTATCCTCTTTAAGATCAATTTTAAGATCAATGGCTCAAGGAAGAATAATCTGCGCATTTGGTTGCGGAGGCGACAGGGATAAAGGTAAGCGACATCAAATGGGTGAAATCGCCGGCAGGTTATGCGACATTGCTGTTATTACATCGGATAATCCACGCACAGAGGCGCCTATGGATATCATTGCGCAGGTGCTTGATGGAATAAGAAAAACGTCAATGGGGGAGGGTTTGCCTGCCCGCAACGCTCTCGCTTGCGAGGCGGGCGGGGGCGGGGGTGAAAAAGGATATGTTGTGGAACCTGATCGTAAAAAGGCTATAGAGCTTGCTGTTACAATATCCCGTGCAGACGATATTATTCTGATAGCAGGCAAGGGCCATGAAACCTATCAGATAATCGGGAATAAAATTGTTTCCTTTGATGATAGAAAAGAGGCTGAAACAGCTTTAAGGAATTTGCAAGGTTGACTGACAATTACACAAAACCGATGCCGTGGACAAGCGCTGATATTCTTGATGCCACAAAGGGAGAATTGCTTATTGGCGATATAAAGAGCGCATTTTCAGGCATCTCCATTGACTCTCGCAGTATATCTGTTGATGAGCTGTTTGTTGCGATCAGAGGAAATATCTATGATGGGTTTTCTTTTGCCGGCGATGTAATCAAACAAGGTGTTCGCGGCCTTCTTATAAACAAGGATAAAGCAAACAGTTTGCCATACGAAAAATGGAGAAAAAAAAGGGTTGTTTGTATTGCGGCAAAGGACACGATAAATGCCCTGGGGGATCTTGCCCGCTTTAATCGCAAGCGGGTAGATCTTTCTGTTGTGGCGATAACCGGGTCAAACGGCAAAACTACCACCAAGGACATGACTGCCGCGGTCCTTGCCCGGAGATTTTGCACCTTATCGACCGAGGGTAATCTGAACAATGAAATAGGACTTCCATTAACCCTTCTCAGGCTTTGTCGTTGCGATGAGTGGGCCGTTCTTGAGCTTGGCATGAACAGTCCGGGAGAGATAGGAAGGCTTGCGGATATTTGTTTGCCTGACATCGGCATTATTACAAATATAAGCCATGCACATTTAGAGGGATTGGGTTCAATACAAGGAATTATGCGTGCCAAGGGGGAGCTTCTTGAGAAAATCAAGCCGGACGGCACAGCGGTTCTTAATGCAGATGACCGGAGAGTTGTTGATCTGGCGAATAAAACCTCAAGGAATGTGCTTTTTTATGGGCTGTCAAACAGCGCTGCTGTCAGAGCTGAGTCTGTGATTAACAAGGAGCGTGGAGTTTCATTTACACTAATTTTGCCGTCTGAACCTGTTTCCATAAATCTTGGAGTTTTTGGCAATTTTATGGTGTCAAATGCGCTTGCAGCAGCCGCTGTTGGATATCTTTTGGGGCAGAGCGCACTGGAAATTAAAGCCGGTCTTGAGGATTTCAAGCCGGCTTATGGAAGGATGAATATCCTTATGATCAGCCAGGCTCATATAATCGACGATACATACAATGCTAATCCGGATTCAATGAAAGCCGCAATAATGACATTTAAATCATTAAAGGGCAGAAATAGAGGGGCTATAATAGCCGGCGATATGCTTGAACTCGGAGAATACGCGGAGTCCATGCATAAAAATATCGGTTCTTTATCCGCTAAATCGGATATTACAAAGCTCTATATCACAGGTGAATTTGCAGAAAGTGTCGCGGCAGGCGCCAGGGAAGAAGATGATTCGCTGGATATTTTTACAGGCACCAGGGAAGAGATTCTCAAAGACCTGACAGACTGGCTCATGCCGGGCGACTGGGTTCTAATTAAAGGTTCCAGGGCAATGGGTATGGAGAAGATAGTAGAAGGACTTAAGTCCCACGAAAAAATAAAGTAATCGTTCACGGTTTACAGTTATCGGTTCACGGTTGAAAAAACTGTGAACTGTAAACCGACAACTGTGAACTGTAAACCGACAACTGTGAACTGGTACTATTATGTTTTATCATTTACTTTATCCGCTTCATAAAACAATTTCGGTTTTTAATGTATTCCAGTACATTACATTCCGAACTATCTATGCCGGCCTGACCGCTTTTTTGATCTGTTTTCTTCTGGGACCGTGGGTTATCAAACAACTTAGCGATAGGCAGATCCGGCAGTATATCAGGAAAGATGGTCCTGAAGCGCATGGCAAAAAGGCTGGAACACCTACAATGGGTGGAGTCCTGATTATATTTTCGGTTGTAATATCAACGCTTTTCTGGACTGATTTGTCAAATTTTTACATATGGATAATTCTTCTGATTACAATTGGGTACAGTGTTATCGGCTTTATTGATGACTATCTCATGCAGGTCAAGAAGAGAAGCAAAGGTTTAAGCGGTCGAAACAAACTGCTGATGCAGGTAACACTTGCAATTGGAGCAGGTATTTTACTTTTTTCTTACAGCGGTTTCACTACAAGCGTAACCATACCCTTTTTTAAAAAGATATCGCCGGATATCGGCTGGGGATATATATTTTTTGCAACGCTTGTGATTGTCGGGACTTCAAACGCGGTCAATCTTACAGACGGTCTTGACGGTCTTGCAATTGGGCCTGTGATCATAGTTGCGGCCACATACATGATTTTTGCCTATGTTACCGGCCATATCAAAATCGCCGATTATTTGCAGATTAATTATGTCTCTGGATGCGGGGAGGTGACTATCTTCTGCGGAGCGTTAGCTGGAGCAGGCCTGGGTTTTCTGTGGTTTAATACATATCCGGCACAGGTTTTCATGGGGGATGTCGGTTCGCTTCCAATAGGGGCCGCACTCGGAACAGTAGCCGTTATTACAAAGCAGGAAATACTGTTCGTGCTTGTGGGCGGCCTGTTTGTAATTGAAACGCTTTCCGTCATATTCCAGGTCGGCTTTTTCAAGATGACAAAAGGTCGCAGGATTTTCAAAATGGCTCCTCTTCACCACCATTTTGAATTAAAAGGGTGGGCCGAGCCAAAGGTTATAGTTCGATTCTGGATAATAGCGATTATGCTTGCCCTTCTTTCCATGAGTACGCTGAAGCTCAGGTAAGAAGAAAACTGTTAATTTTGAATGTTGGATTTTAAATTAAAACAGAAAGTTACAAACTCATTATGAGCTTAACCTGAGGCAGCGGACAATTAAATTTAAGAACGGCTGAAACTCGCTCATAAGTGAGCGTAAAGAAAGAACTTAAAGCAATCATTTTATAAAAAGCTTGCTAAAGCAGGTATTATACAACTCATAGAAAGTTTTATTCGGTTGTCGTTCTTTCTTAACGCTCACTAATAACCTCAAACAGTCAGCCGTTTTAAATTTAACTGCCCGCCACATCAGATTGTTGGCAGGTTACTTTTTGAGTTTGTAAATTTCTGGGAATAAAATAATGGACAATGACAATAAGCCGATTATTATTGGATGTGATCATGGCGGTTATTTGTTAAAGGAAAAAATAAGACAATATCTTATTGAAAGGGGTATTGATATTAATGATGTCGGAACATATAGTGAAGATTCTGTTGATTATGTAGATTTTGGAATCAAGGTGTCAAAAATGGTTGCCATTGGAGAATATGAGCGCGGGATACTCCAATGGCAACCATAGATCGGAAGAGCACACGTCTGAACTCCAGTCACATGTCAGAATCTCGTATGCCGTCTTCTGCTTGAAAAAAAAAA
>CBDAFK010000280.1:0-20304 GCA_965195235.1 uncultured Desulfobacterales bacterium
AATAAAACTTTCTATGAATCGGATAAATGTCTGGTTTAGCTTAGCTTGTTATAAAAGGATTGCTCTGAGTTCTTTCTTTACGCTCACTTATGCGTGAGTTTCAGCCGTTCTTAAATTTAATTGTCCGCTGCTTCAGGTTAACCACATAATGAGTTTGTAAATTTCTGGTTATGAAATTTCTTCATCTGTAAGATAGCATGCAGGATCAGGCGCCCAGAGATCGCCCGTGGCTTCAGCCCGAACCCTGAAATTTCCTGCGCAAATATCCAGCCAGCGGCAGGTTGAGCATCTGCCTGTTACATGTTTTTTCTTTTCTTTAAGCTTTTTCATAAGCGGTTCCGAGGTGTCTGTCCAGATTTCAGAAAAAGGACGATCCTTGATATTTCCGAAACTGTAATGACGCCAAAATTGATCGGCATAAACTTCGCCGTCCCAGCTAACGCAACCGATTCCTATGCCCGAGCTGTTTCCTTCGTTCATTTTGAGAAGCTCAAGAACTTCTTTGGCCCGCGCGGGATCTTCTTTAAGAAGCCTTAAATACAGGTATGGACCATCAGCATGATTATCAACAGTTAATATCTCTGTTGGCTTTCCCTTGTCATGCAGTCTTTTTGTAAGATCCATTATTAAATCAACAGTTGACCTGGTTTCATCATGGGATAAATCCTCTTTAATAAGGTTTGTTCCACGTCCTGCATAAACAAGATGGTAGAAACATGCCCTTGGGATATCCATATCTTCAATCAGATTAAATATATTTGGGATTTCATTTACATTGAATTTGTTGATTGTAAAGCGAAGCCCCACCTTAATTCCTGCGTCTTTACAATTTTTAATTCCTTTCAGAGCCGCATTGAAAGCACCTTTAACTCCCCTGAAACGGTCGTTGATTTCTTCCATTCCGTCAACGCTGATGCCTACATAAGAAAGGCCGATATCCTTTAGTATGCCCGCCATTTTCTGTGATATAAGTGTGCCGTTTGTGGATATTACGGCCCGCATTCCTTTGCTGATGGCATAGGCTGCAAGTTCAGGCAGATCCTTTCTGGTCGTTGGTTCTCCGCCTGAAAATAAGATTACAGGCGCGCCGAATTGCGCAAGATCATCCAGCAGAATTTTTCCCTCTTTTGTGGAAAGTTCGTTCTTGAAGGAGAGATCCTTTGCATGTGCATAGCAGTGCACGCATTTTAAATTGCAACTTCTTGTAATGTTCCATACAACTACCGGTCGTTTATCTTTGGAAAATTGTAGAAGATGGGAAGGTAGGCGCGATGACATACGCCCATAACGAAGAGCGTCCGACGGCTCGACTGTTCCGCAGTAAAGTTTTGATATTCCAATCATTATGTATTTTATGCATTTCCTTGTGAATTGTTGTTTTTAAGTTCGTCTTTAATGAGATTGCTTATAAAAGACTCCGGCCCTAAAAGGGCCTGTTTTGTGATGAAGAAACGGTTTTTTCCGGTTTTTTCTCTGATAAGTTTAAACCCTAATTCAAAATCGATTATCAGTTGCTGGTAGAATTCTTCAAGTTTAATGCCGGAAGCAATAAACTGTTTAATAATAAAGTCAACAGCATCTTCTTCCATAACTATATTAATATCGCTATTTTGAAAAAAGAATAATTCTATTTTTTTAATTTCATCATAAAAAGTTTTTATCTTTTCAACAACGTGTCCAATGTCCATTATATGTTTGCAGTAAAAAGATGCGACGATATCTATACGTGACTGGGTCATGGTCAGATTGTATCTTTTGCTCAACCTCTGCCTGTTTGTTTGCACATATTCTTTAACAGACTCTTTTTCCTTGCCTGCAAGCTCGTTAAAGCTTGCAATTAACTTTTCTTCGTTTAAAGGCGATAAAAGAGTTTCAAGCGCTTTTTCAGGTTGTTCAATAAAAAAAGCGGTTACAGGTAATTTTTTAATATTGGTCGATGGCAATTTTTTTTCGAACAAAAGCAGGGCCATTTCAAAAACGCTTACCAGACCTCTTGCCCCTGTGTTTTCGTCAAAAGCCCGTTTTGATAAAATGCGGAGCGCTTTATCTTCGAACTTAACCTCAATGCCATATCCAGCAAAATCAAGTTTTTTCCCAAGAATTATTGGGTTGTTGGGATTTTTTAAAATTTCGTAAAGGTCTTCTTCGGTTAATTTTTCAAAAACAGCCTTTACAGGCAGACGTCCCACGAATTCGGACTCAAACCCGTATTTTATCAGGTCTTCAGGTGTTACCTGTTGCAAAATTCCGGTTTGTTCCCTGGGGCTTGTAATATGAGCGCCAAAACCGATGCCCTGCTCGGCTATACGCTTTTGAATTATCCTGGTTAGATCGCTGAATCCCCCGCTCATGATAAAGAGAATGTTTTTGGTATTTATGGTACGCTTGTCCCGTTTGCCTGTTTTGCGATATCGTTCGATCTCCTGAAGCATCGAAATAGGATCGTGCGGAACCTTTAAATCAATATCGGTTTCTTCCATTGGTTTTAGCAGAGCGCGCTGCACGCCTGTTCGTGACACATCAGCCCCTATCAGGTTGCGGCTTGATGCAATTTTGTCTAATTCATCTATATATACTATGCCGTATTGAGCGAGTTCAATATTGTCGTTAGTCTCTCTGACCAGATCCCGAACCAGATCCTCTACATCCCCTCCAACATAACCTGTTTCGCTGAATTTTGTTGCATCTCCTTTAATAAACGGAACGCCAATTTTTTTTGCGATAAGTTTAATCATGTATGTCTTGCCGACACCGGTAGGCCCGATCATAAGAACATTATTCTTGATGCCGCCGACTATTTCATTAACGTTTTCCGGAGAATCTGTTGCGTGCTTGATACGATTAAAGTGGGTACAAATTTTTGTAGATAGAATGGCCTTGGCTTTATCCTGCTTAACAATATATTGATCAAGGTGTGAGATAAGATCTTCAGGTTTTAAGTTAAAATCCAGTCTTTTTTTCTTTTTTGGCTCTTTCCCCTCCTTGTCCGTTGTGACTGTCTGAGGAACAACTATTGGAGATACAATTTTAACATTACCTCCAAACTTTTTAGTTAGAAATTCACTTATTTCTTTTTCAAGTTCTTTGGGACTCGGTATTTTCTGATTTTTTTCTTTCATAATTTTAGACCATAATCATATACTATATAAAAAGCAAGTCTAAGAACATTGTGCAATGGAACACGCATCATGCTTTTACAATCATCGATAGACCAAAATGGTGCGCCCGGCTGGATTTGAACCAGCGGCTTTCAGCTCCGGAGGCTGACGCTCTATCCCCTGAGCTACGGGCGCACATTTTTCAAAGGCCTCATTGTGAGTAGAAACAGTTTTTATTTAATTTATCGGCGCTGATAAGTCAAGAGCCTCTTTTGCTTCTCCAACAAGGTATAGAGAGCCCGCGATGCAAATTGCATCATTAATAGAGGCAGTTTTAATTGCATATTTAATGGCCTTGCTAACGTCAGGGATAATTTCTATATCCTGAATGATTTTTTTTGCTGATAGGAATAATCTTTCCGGAGATAAAGCCCGATCGATCTTAGGGCAGGTTAATATTGCCTTGTCGCAAAGAGGAAGAAGACAGGCAAGCATTGCAGCATAGGGTTTGTCGTCCATTATGCCTGTAACAAGTGTTATCTTCCGTTTAGTTAGATTTTTGGATAGAAATTTTGCCAGGCAGCGGGTGGCGATTAAATTATGTGCTCCGTCAAGGATGATAAGGGGAGATGAGGAGACTATTTCCAGTCTTCCGGGCCATTTGTTTTGCGCAAGGCCCTGTTTAATACTCTGGAAGGAAAGGTTTGTTTTGTTATGGCTAAGTATTTCGCATGCGGCAAGGACAATGGCTGCGTTAACAATCTGGTGGGCGCCAAGCAGACCTGTACGCATATTTTTCCATACTGTGTTGATTCCAAAATAGGAAAAGGTCCTGTTTTTGTTTCTCCTGATGCGGAATTCATTGCCCAGGCGATAAAAAGGGGCGGACTGTTCTGCGGCTATCTTTTTTAACACCGAGGTTGCCTTTTTTTGTTTTACGCCGGTAATAACTGGAACCGCTTTTTTTATTATTCCTCCTTTTTCAGATGCTATTTGTCCTATGGTGCTTCCCAGATATCTTTGATGTTCGACAGATATATTTGATATTATAGAAATAACCGGTTTTATAATGTTTGTTGCATCAAGCCTTCCTCCCATGCCTGTTTCTATAACAGCCCAGTCAACCTTTTGTTTGTTGAATTCATAAAGGGCCATCGCGGTTGTTAATTCAAAAAAGGTTGCTTCAAGGTCGCTTTGTGTAACCTTATTTACAGCTTTATAAGATTCTACAATATTTTTGTCTGAGACAGGTTTGTTGTTTATGCAGATCCTTTCGTTAAACTTTACGAGATGCGGGGATGTATAAAGCCCTACTTTGTATCCGGATGTGCGCAGAATTGAGGAAAGAGCATAGGCAATTGATCCCTTTCCGTTTGTCCCTGCGACATGTATGCACTTATAAGTATCCTGGGGATTATCAAGGTTATGCAGAATACTTTTGATTGTAGATAAACCCGGCTTAATGCCAAACCTTCTCAGGCTGTACATGGCCTTAATACATTTATTATAAGAATCTTGTTGTGCCATAGTAAAAAACCCGGCAAAGATATTATCCGTGCCGGGTGAATTATTGTTTTTAAATTTTTGGTTTTATCTATATCTCGAAGCGGTAATTCTACGCCTTCTTAAGGCTTCACGCTGCTTGCGACGTTTATGTTCACTTGGCTTTTCGTAGCTCTTCTTCAATTTTAAACGTTTAAACAGCCCGTCATTTTGAATCTTTTTTTTCAAAATGCGCATAGCCTTTTCAAGGTCATTGTCAAAGACCGTGACCTGAATTTCCTTCAAATTGCTCGCCTCCTTCTTTCCATCAAAGGAATGATATTTATCCGATGGTTATTTGTTTACTATAATGCAAAAAAATATTTCTAATATATCCATAAAATTTTTGCAAGATAAAAAATGAGATATTTTCAGAGGTCGAGGTATTAGAAATCATAGTCAATCATTAAAGCTTTGAAATAAGGTCTGCAGTAACATCCTTTACGCCTGGTTTGCCATCAAGCGTTATATATTTAATAGAGTCGTCTTTAGCGGCAAGGTCTTTGAAATAGTAAGATGCTGCAAGAGTACCGGTTTCGGTGTCATAGTAAATACCATGTCGTTTACTGATAGCATCTTCATCCTGATCGTCTGCTCTTGTGCTTAATTCGCCTCCGCACACTCTGCATTTGTCCCCATCCGGTTTTATTGCGTCAATATAAATGTTATTTGGATGGTTATTGTCATTTACACAAAGCCTGCGGCCCATGATCCTGTTTTTGGCAATTTCACGGTCAAGAATAATTTCTACGACAATATCGAGTTTCATATTTGCTTTTTTAAGAGATTCATCCAGCTTTATGGCCTGAGTTTTATTTCTCGGAAACCCGTCAAGAAGCCATCCATTCTTACAGTCATCCTGTTGCAGGCGGTCAAGTATCATGGGTATGGTGATTTCATCCGGTACAAGATCGCCTCTGTCGATATATTCCTTGGCTTTTGTGCCAAGTTCGGTTCCTCCTTTGATATTTTCACGGAAAATTGCCCCTGATTCAATATGAGGAGTGTTGTATTTATCCTTTAGAATAGCCCCCTGAGTTCCTTTGCCGCTGCCATTTGGCCCAAAAAACAAAATGTTCATTAAACTCTCCTTTCTCTAAGTATGATGTATGTTCTAAATGCAAAAATAATAGTAACTACTCAGGTTAATAGGCACAGAGGCACAAAGGCACAGAGGCACAAACTTGGGGAACCCTTTAGAAATCTTATATATTTCAGTAACTAAAGTCATTGATTTTTGCCAAACAAGCAGATTCCTATATGTTTTCATTTTTTCTTTGTGCCTTTGTGCCTTTGCCCCTCTGTGCCTACCTGAATAGTTACAAATAATATTAAATGTTAACTGCTTTACTATTAAAATAACTATATCTTGTCAAGAGTTGATAAACCAGATGAATCCGACTTTACGAATTCGTCAAGATTTTCTTTACCAGCCTGATGGCTTCCTGCCTGGTGTTGATTTTATCAGATAGCCTTTCCTCTTGAACAATCTTCAGGATTTTTTTAAATAAAGGCGAAGGTGTCAGGCCGAACTCATGAATCAGGTCGTAGCCCGTTATAAATGGCGGCTTTATTTTTCCCGGCATAAAATCCGAAAAAAAACGCAAAAGCATAGCTTTTGCAAATTCGATAAACGCTGCATCCCTTACATCCTTTTTGTTACCTTTTCCTTGAATATCGGCAATTGTATGAAGCAGTAAAGCAGGGGCATTATCGCCACATTTTATAAAAAATCGGGTTATACCTTTTTTTGTCAATATTTTTTTTTGGTGAGATATAAAAAGAAATAACGGTCTTATATGGTTGCGGACAATAAAATCTACATAACATCTTTCACTCGTTGAAAGTTTCAGCCTTTTGCTGATCTTGTTTGCCATGTCGGCTCCCTTTTTACCGTGGCCGTAAAAATGAATATTGTTCTGACTGTCGATGCTTCGCGCAGCAGGCTTCCCGATATCATGCAGAAGTATTGCGAATTTTAGAAGATATCCTTTGTTTTTGTTAAGCTGCTTTATGTTTTGGCTGTATATTTCAGGTATATACCCCGAATAATCGTTCAGGATTCTTTCAAGACAGCAAAAAGCCTTCATTGTATGTTCAAAGACATCATAAGAATGATACCTGTTTTGCATGCATCCTTTTAATGCTTCAAGTTCGGGAAAGATTTCACTAAGAAGCCCGGCGTCAGCCATTTTGGATAGATAGTAATATGCTTTGTATGATCGGAGTATCTTGAAGAATTCTGTCCTGATCCGTTCTCCGGCTGAGTTTTTAATAAGCTTTGCATCTCTTTTAATTGCGGAAACTGTGTGCGGATCGATTTTAAAATCAAGGGATGCACATATCCTGTATGCCCTTATCATTCGTATCGGATCCTTTACAAAGGCCTGCTTTGATACCATGCGGATTTTTTTGTCGGCAATGTCATGTATGCCGCCGAGCGGGTCGATAATTCTGCCTGAAGATAAAGAATATGCTATGGCATTGATTGTAAAATCTCTTTTATTAAGGTCCTCTTCAATCGAGGCGTCATTTATTGATGAAATATCAAAAATTTTATCGCCTGAGACTACACGGATTATTCCGCCTGAGGCGGAACCGGGTTTTCCCATCCTGATAATCCGACCGGATATTTTAGAGGCAATATTTTTTGCGAATTGTTCTGGATTTCCTAAAACAGCGATGTCATAATCATTTGGAGATAGCTCTAAAAGAAAATCCCTTACCGAACCGCCAACAATATATGCTCCTTTTGTTTTAGGGATAATATTTGCATTGATTTCAATCATAAAATATTTAATAGCCTAAAATTTAATTTTTTTCAATGAATCATGATGAACAAAAAAAACGGGTAAGATTTATGCTTAAAGTTGCGGTGACAGGCTGCGCCGGTTCCGGCAAAACATCTGTTTGCAACCGTTTCAAAGAGTTGGGTACAAAGGTCATCAGTTCAGACGTCCTTGCAAGAGAAGTGGTTGCGCAGGATTCTCCTGCTTATCATAAGATTATTAATTATTTCGGCAAAAAGGTGTTAAAAAAGGATGGCAGTTTAAATCGTCGAATGCTGCGCAGGATTATCATTAATGATAATATTGCAAGAAAGGCTATTGAGAGTTTTGTACACCCTGAAATAATAAAACTGATGCATTCACAGATGATCAAAGCAGAAAAGCATGGCAACCATGTTGTGCTGGTAGAGGTTCCGCTTCTTTTTGAGCTAAGCTTAGAGGATCGCTTTGATGTAGTTATCGCTGTAATAGCAGGTCGTAAACTGCGTGTAAAAAGGCTTATGGATCGTGATGATGTTTCCCGCGAAGATGCTGAAGCCCTCTTGAACTATCAATTGCCGGATGAAGATAAGGCAAGACGGGCTGAATTTGTAATAAAAAATGACGGTTCATTTGCCCGGATGATACGATCTGTTGATCATCTTTACAGAGACCTGGTTCAAAAATATGCAAAAGAGTTTGAAAGTGCTTGACAAATACAAAATTATAATTTAAAGGTATTTTAAATTAAAGTAGTAAATTCGCTTGTTGAAGAGAATACCTCGTTAATTCCTTCAGTTAAGACCTTTGATTTAATCCCATTTTAAAGCCTTTGACAGATTCCATTTTCTGTTTGATCTTTGCATAAGATATAGAGAAGGAACTTCTTCCTTAATTAAATATTTTCCCAAAGCCTTACGGTTTCAAGCCGTTGCACTTCATAATCGGGTATAGAGACCTTTGAATTTTTCAAAATCATCGCTATATTGTCATTCCTGCGAAAGTCCGCCAGAACGCTCTGGCGGATAATTACAAGTTATAATCCATGAGATTGCTTCGTCCGCCAGAACGCTCTGGCGGACCCGCAATGACGTACTTTTCGACTTTTTACGAGTTCATCAAAACTGAGCATTTTCCAAAGGTCTCAAACAGAGAGGATAAAATATTTTGAGAGATAAAGATTTAATGAATGTAGTTAAACTAAAAGACAAGAAAATAGATGAACTTATGCAGATGGCAAAAAAGTTCAAGATTGATGGCGCTGCCGGAATGAGGAAGCAGGAACTTATTTTTGCATTACTTCAGGCGCAGATTGAAAAAAACGGGCTGATATTTGGAGAAGGCACACTGGAGATACTGCCCGACGGTTTTGGATTTTTAAGAGCGCCTGATTACAACTATTTGCCGGGGCCTGATGACATATACGTATCACCATCACAAATACGTCGATTCAATCTCAGAACCGGAGATACCATATCCGGACAGATCCGTCAGCCAAAGGAAACTGAGCGGTATTTCGCATTATTAAAGGTCGAGGCCGTTAATTATGAAGATCCGGAAAAGGCCAGGGATAAAATACTTTTTGATAACCTGACTCCGCTTTATCCGGACAGGAAGATGCATCTTGAAAATGCTTCCGACAATTATTCTATGCGTATTATGGACCTTATGACTCCTATCGGGTTTGGCCAGAGAGGGCTGATCGTTTCGCCGCCCAGATCAGGAAAGACAATGCTGCTGCAAAATATTGCGAACAGTGTTATCGCGAGTCACAAAGATATTATTCCGTTTGTGCTCCTTATTGATGAACGACCCGAAGAGGTTACCGATATGGCGAGATCGGTAGATGCTGAAGTTATCAGCTCAACTTTTGATGAACCCGCTGAAAGACATGTCCAGGTAGCTGAAATGGTTATTGAAAAAGCAAAGAGGTTGGTGGAACATAAAAAGGATGTGGTTATCCTTCTTGACAGCATAACCAGACTGGCGCGGGCCTATAATTCCGTTATGCCGCCAAGCGGAAAGATCCTGTCAGGCGGGGTTGATTCAAATGCGCTTCAGCGCCCCAAACGTTTTTTTGGGGCTGCCAGAAATATTGAGGAGGGCGGAAGCCTGACTATTATTGCAACTGCTTTAATTGATACAGGAAGTCGCATGGACGAAGTTATTTTTGAAGAATTCAAGGGCACCGGGAACCTGGAGCTGGTATTAGATCGCAGGCTTTCCGACAAACGGTTGTTTCCTGCGATTGACATCAAGAAATCTGGCACACGGAAAGAAGAATTACTTCTTGATAAGGAAACACTTAGCCGCGTATGGATATTGAGAAAGCTTCTTTCTTCATTAAATTTTATTGACAGTTTGGAATTTTTGCTTGAAAAAATGAGCGGGACAAAGGATAATAAATCATTTTTGGCTGCTATGAATTCATAAAATTAACAAACAGGGGGTTTGAAAAACATGAAAAACGGGATTCATCCTGAATATTATGAAACATCAATAAAGTGCGCATGCGGAAATGTCATTGAGGTTGGTTCTACCAAAGAGGATATTCGAGTTGAAATTTGTTCAAAATGCCATCCTTTTTTTACAGGTAAACAAAAGCTCATAGATACAGCCGGTCGAATTGAGCGTTTCCGCAAGAAATATGAAAAATTTCAGAACAATCAACAAAAGTAACCGTGAACCGTGAACCGTGAACGGCTACATTATTAGAAAATCACACCACGAAGGACACGAAGATAACATTAGTTAACAACTTCTTCGTGTCCTTCGTGGTTTATTCACTTTATTTTGTTCCCGTATGGGGATGTGTGGTTAAACTTATGTTTGATAAATTAAAAGGGGTTGAAGAACGCTTTGTAGAGCTTGAAAAACTTTTAAGCGATCCCGGGATATTGCAGGATCGGGATGCATACCAGAAATATAGCAGAGAGCATGCTGAGTTAAACAAGATCGTCAGGGTTTTCAGGTTGTACAAGCAGACATTGACTGATCTCGATGACAGCATGGAGCTGTTAAGGGATGGAGACTCTGATATAAAGGATCTGGCCCGTGAAGAGGTTAATGTCCTTACACTTAAAAAGGATGGTTATGAGGATGAATTAAAAAGGCTGCTTATTTCCACGGATCCTCTTGACGAGAAAAATGTTATCATCGAAATACGGGCGGGTACAGGCGGTGAAGAGGCAGGTCTCTTTGTAAGCGATCTTTTCAGGATGTACAGCAGGTATGCTGAAAACAGGAACTGGAAAGTGGAGATCATGAGCCGTCACACAACCGGTGTCGGCGGTTTAAAAGAGATTGTTGCGATGATTAACGGCAAAGGGGCATACAGCCGTTTTAAATATGAAAGCGGCACTCATCGTGTTCAGCGTGTTCCAGCAACAGAGGCTCAGGGAAGGATACATACATCTGCTGTTACTGTTGCGGTATTGCCGGAAGCAGAGGATGTTGAAGTCCACATTGATCCTGCTGATATTAAGGTCGATGTATTCCGGTCGAGCGGCCCAGGGGGTCAATCGGTCAATACAACAGATTCTGCAGTGCGTATTACCCATCTTCCCACCGGTTTGGTGGTTACATGCCAGGATGAAAAATCGCAGTTAAAAAACAAAAACAAGGCAATGAAGGTACTCAGGGCTCGTATTCTTGACAATGTCACCAGAGAGCAGGATGAACAAAGGTCCAAAGAGCGGAAAAGCCAGATAGGCAGCGGAGATCGAAGCGAAAGAATCAGGACTTATAATTTTCCCCAGGGGAGGGTTACCGATCACCGGATCGGGTTGACCTTATACAAGCTGGAAAATATTTTGCATGGTGATATAGACACAATAATAGACGAACTTTCAACATTTTATCAGAGCCAGGTTTTACAGAATGCAGGATCAATTAAAGACCAGCGCCCATGAATGGACCATACTTAACATCCTCAAGTGGACCGCCTCCTATTTTCAAACCCACGATATAGACAGCCCAAGGGCTGCAGCCGAAATACTTCTTGCGCATGCCTTAAAATTAAACAGGATAGAACTGTATATGCGTTACGATCAGCCGCTTATCAAAAAAGAGCTTGCGCTTTTTAAGGCCCTGATAAAAAGGAGGATAGCAAGGGAGCCCGTTGCTTATATTGTGGGAGTTAAGGAGTTCTGGTCCATGGATATTGCTGTTACAAGGGATGTTCTTATCCCACGCCCCGAGACCGAGCATCTTGTTGAGGCAGCCCTGTCTCTTTTGCCAATAGATTGTTCTCGCAACATCCCAAAACGTATTTTAGAGCTTGGCACAGGTTCCGGAGCAATAATTTGTGCTCTTGCATCGCAGCGCCCCGAGCATATTTTTATTGCTTCAGATCGTTCAATCAAGGCTGTTGAACTGGCTGCAAAAAATGCAAAACATCATAATCTTAATAAGAAAATCATGTTTTTTTCAGGTGATTGGTTTATGCCGTTAAAGGATGATACTCATCCGTTTGACATGATAATATCAAATCCGCCGTATATTAATACCCGGCTTATCAATAAGCTTCAGCCTGAAATCTCCATGTATGAACCGGTTATGGCTCTTGACGGAGGTAAGGACGGCCTTTGCCGGCTCAGACATATTATATCTCGTGCGCATACCTATCTTAAGCCAGGAGGCAGACTTTTGTTGGAGATAGGTCATGACCAGAAAGAGGATGTCAGCCGGATTATCAATGCCTGTGGTCATTATGAACAGGTTGTGTTTACAAAAGACTACAGCGGACATCCACGTGTAGTTCAGATGAAAAAAAGATAACTATTCAGGTTCAGGGTTCAGGGTTCAGGGTTGATGATTTGCAACATTTTAGCTTTTTGAAAAAATTTAAATTTGACAGCGGTTTTTGAACCGCAGAATATCGAACAAAGAATTATGAATGTCGAAGTAAGGTATTTTATCATTTTTACTACTATAAAAGATAGAGCATAGCGATTCCACAATTCATCATTCGAAATTCCTTGTTCGACATTCGATATTCAAATAATGCCTTTTCGGATTAGCAATATCTGAACGAAAACAGCCAAATTTTCAAAGCGCTAAATTATTACAACAATTTTTTATTGTAATCGGTTATAATTCATCGTAATATTTATATATGAGTCTTTCTGCTTCTGAAAAATTGCGCTGTTTCTATGATCAGTTTTCCAGCGATAATCATGTTCTTGTCGTAATTAATGCTGATCCGGATGCGATTGCCTGTGCCATGGCAGTTAAAAGACTGCTGTGGCGCAAAGTAGCAAGTGCAGATATTTCAAATATAAATACAATTAAACGTCCGGACAACTTAGCCATGATCCGGCTTTTGGGAGTCAATCTAACACATATATCAAAAGTCGATAAAACCGGGTTCAACCGTTTTGTCATACTTGATTCCCAGCCTGAACATAATGATGCCTTTTCAGGAATCAATCCTGATGTAATAATAGATCATCATCCTGAAACAGGCGCACAAGCCTCTTTTATGGACATCCGTCCGCAATATGGCGCTGCTGCCAGTATTTTGACCGAATACCTGCGAGCAGCGAGAATAAAACCCTCTTCCAAGCTGGCTACGGGCCTGTTTTTTGCCATAAAGACAGATACAAACAATTTTGTCAGGCAGACTTCATTTGAAGATGTCCGGGCATTTCAGTTTCTTTACAAGCATGCTAATATCCCCCTTGTCAGAAAGATTGAACAGGCAGACCTGCGTTATGATTTCCTGAAGTATTTTAAAAGCGCTCTTGAAAACATATGCAGGCGTAAAAGCAGAGTCTTTGTGAATCTTGGTCCTGTAATAAACCCGGATATATGCGTGCTTATAGCAGATTTCTTTATGCGGGTGGATTCCATAAACTGGAGCATTGTTTCCGGCATATATTCAGGCAAACTGATAATTGTTTTCAGAAATGACGGCCTTCGCAGGAATGCAGGCAAAGTGGCTAAACAAAGTTTTGGCAGTATCGCTTCAGCAGGCGGCCATAAAAATATGGCCCGCGCAGAAATTCCGGTCGCTGATTTAGAAGAGCGTGTAACATATAAGGATAACAAAATATTGCTCAAGTGGATTATAAATCAGGTTGAAAAAAGAGCCGGAAAGAAATAACAGGTCATAAAAAATTGTAACTGTTTACGGTTACAAAAAAAATAATTGTGACAACCCGACGATACTTTATAAATAACAAAATGGATATATCTGTTACCATACTGGGTTCAGGCACATGTGTGCCTTCTCTCAAGCGAAGCTCCTGTTCTGTATTAATGGAAACAGACGGCAGAAAACTGCTTTTTGATTGCGGGGCCGGCACAATGAGGAGGCTTCTTGAGGTTGGCACAAAAATTTTCGATATTTCTTTTATCTTTTTCAGCCACTTACATCCTGATCATACAGGAGAGCTGGTTCCTTTTTTGTTTGCAACCAAGTATCCTGATATTGAGCGGCGGCAAAAACCTATTACAATCATTGCGGGAAAGGGTTTTGCAGGGTTTTACGACAGACTTAAAATTGCTTACGGAGAATGGATAGAGCTTAAGCCGGGGCTGCTTAATGTTGTTGAGATGGATAACAAAGGAAAAGATTCTCTTGATTTTGGCGATTTTATTGTGGAGTCGATTCCGGTTGAGCACACCGATGAAAGCATAGCCTATCGAATAACCGGCTTAAGGGGAAAATCGGTTGTCTATTCAGGTGATACTGATTTTTCTGAAAACCTTGTTGTTCTGGCAAAAAATGCTGACCTTCTTATTTGTGAATCTGCTCTTCCAGACGAATTAAAAATTGCAGGCCATCTGACCCCTTCCCTGGCTGGCGAAATCGCCACGCAGGCAAATGTTCGCAAGCTGGTTCTGACTCATTTTTATCCTGAATGTGATCAGGTGGATATTGAAAAGCAGTGCCGCAAAACCTGGTCCGGCCCGCTGATTTTGGCTGAGGATTTGATGAAGATAACTATTGATGCCTGATCTTTTGATAGCTTAATTTTTTCTATAACAGGTTGGTTTTTATGAGATATTATCCGGTAAATCTTGATGTTTTGAATCGAAAGTGCTTGGTTGTGGGCGGTGGCCGCGTAGGCACGCGTAAGGTTATTACGTTGCTCGACTGCGGCGCAACCATTATAGTTGTCAGCCCTGTTGCTTCTGAAAGGCTCCTGGAGTTGGCCGATGACAGTTTGATAACATTGAAAAAACGGTCTTATCAGACTTCCGATCTTGACGGGATGTTTCTTGTTTTCGGTACAACTGATGACGAAGAATTAAACCGTCAAATCAGCGCTGATGCAGAAAAACTGAATATGCTGTGCAATATTGCGGATCGCCCTAAGGTCTGCAATTTTATTCTCCCATCTATTGTAAACAGGGGGGATCTTGTGCTTGGTATTTCCACTTCAGGGAAGAGCCCTGCTTTTGCCAAAAAACTTCGGAAAGAGCTTGAAAAGCAGTTCGGAGATGAATATGCAGAGTTTTTGCGTTTAATGGGGGCTATACGAAAAAAACTTTTACGAAAAAAGCATCAGCCTGAGGCTCATAAGCATCTTTTTGAACAACTGATAAATAGCGGTCTTATAGAAATGATAAAAAACAATAAAAATGAAGATATAAACTCACTGCTTTTTGAGATTTTTGGCAAAGGGTATAAGTTTGAAGATTTGATGAAAACAAGTGCCTAAAGTGCCTAAAGTGCGCTAAAGTGCCTAAAGTTAAAGGAATTCTGCCTATTTTATATAGGTTCCTTGAGCCAACAATGCACAAGCGGGCAAACTCATTCTATTTTTGGGTTATCAATTAGCCCGCCGAAGGCGTACCACAACTTTAGGCATTTTAGGCACTTTAGCTCACTTTAGGCACTTATAAATATGCACTTATAAATAGGCACTTTAGGCACTCATGTCCGCACCGAAGATGTGCTAAGGCGAAGGTGTAATAGATGGATATTGTGATTTATATTACTGTGTTATTTTATTCAGTCAGCACGGCAGGATACCTGTTATATCTTTTTATTCAAAAAAATTATCTGCATCAAATAGGACGCTATCTGCTGATTACCGGTTTTTTATGGCATTCAGCCGCGATAGTCTATTGGTTTATTCAAACTGGGGCCATTCCTGTTCATAATCTTCGCGAAACCGTTACTATAGCAGGCTGGGCTGTTGTCGGTGTTTTTATTATATTCCAGTATAAATTCAATCTTAAGATTCTTGGCATATATGCTGCGCCTTTCGCAGCTATTGTAATGCTTATCGCTTCGCAATTACCGGCTGAATCCGCGCAGACCAAGAATATTTTTAACAGTTTTTGGCTGGTGCTTCATATTTTTACAATCTTTATCGGCGAGGCATCCTTTGCCCTGGCATGCGGGCTTGGCATTTTATATCTTATGCAGGAGCGTGCCATCAAAACAAAGCGCCACGGCTTTTTTTTTAAACGCCTTCCATCCCTGGAGATGCTCGATTATACAGGATATGCCTGTATTGTTGTTGGATTTACCTTTCTTAGCATCGGCCTTGCAGCGGGTTTTGTTTATGCAAAATCGGTCTGGGGTAAATTGTGGAGCTGGGACCCAAAGGAAATCTGGTCAGTCATTACATGGATATTATATGCGGCGCTGCTCCACGAGCGTCTGGCCGTTGGATGGCGTGGCCGGCGTTCGGCAATAATGGCCATTATCGGGTTTGCGGTCCTATTGTTTACCTTTTTAGGGGTAAATTTCTTTTTAAAAGGGCATCATGAGGTGTTTACCAGGCTGTAAAAGTCCCATAAGCGCTAAGTTGTTTTTGCCCAGAAGGAACTGAAAAAAAGATGAACATCGAACGGATTAAAAGACGAACATCGAACATCGAACATCGAACGTCCAACATCGAATGAAAAACAAAAGAAACGGGGGTAGGAAGACAATTCTTTTCTCGTTCCCACGCTCCTGCGTGGGAATGTATACCATATGGGTTCCCACGCAGGAGCGTGGGAACCAGGGAAAAATTGATGATTGATAATTGATGAAATCGCTTCGCTCTACCAATCGACAATCAACAATCAACAATCAAATAAAGCTATGCTTGATATTATATTGATTGGATTAAACCATAAAACAGCCCCTGTTGAACTCAGGGAGCGTCTTGCTTTTTCTAAAGATGAGACCGCTGCTGCTCTGGAAGCTTTTCAAAAGGATCCAGCAGTTATTGAATCCATCCTTTTTTCCACGTGTAATCGCATGGAAATTCTATTGGCGACAGATAACCGTTCAGATGCTTTGAAGGACGCCAAGATGTTTATTTCAGAATTTAAGAACATTCCTGTTGCCAGTTTTGAAAATGCTCTTTACCTCTATGAAGGCGATGAGGCGGTGCGCCACATTTTCAGGGTTGCGTCAAGCCTGGATTCGATGATGGTAGGAGAGCCTCAGATTTTAGGGCAGATAAAGGAGGCGTATCTAACAGCCATCTCGAAAAAGGCATCAGGCGTCATTCTTAACAGGTTGTTGCACAGAAGCTTTTTTGTGGCAAAACGTGTTCGAACTGAAACAGAAATAGGTAATCATGCAGTATCAATAAGTTATGCGGCAATCGAGCTTGGACGGAAAATATTTGGCAGCCTTGAAGGCAAAAAAGTGCTCCTTATCGGAGCGGGTGAAATGGCGGAGCTTGCAGTTGAGCATTTAATTAGAAACAGGGCAGGTGATATTGTTGTCGCAAACAGAACCTTTAAGCGAGGCGTTGAGCTGGCAAAAAATTTCAATGGCAAGGCAATACGGTTTGAGGAGATTACAGATTATTTAAAAACTGTAGATATTGTAATAAGTTCAACAGGCTCGCCTGATTTCATTGTCAAGCGCAACCAGGTCAAGGGTGTCATGCGCAGCAGGCGAAACCGTCCCATTTTCTTTATCGATATTGCGGTTCCACGTGATATTGACCCTGAAATTAACGGTCTTACCAATTCCTATGTTTATGATATTGATGATTTAAAAGGGGTTATTGATGAAAACATCGGGGATCGTAATAAAGAGGCCCGCAAGGGGGAAAGAATCGTTGATGAGGCTGTAATCCGGTTCCGGCAATGGTATGAAAGCCTGAATGCTGTGCCTACAATTATTGCATTAAGGAATAAAATGGATGCCATTGCAAAAACAGAGGTAAAGAAAATGCTGCATCATTTAAATCACCTGACAGATGCCGATTGTCAGGCTGTCTGCAGGATGACAGATGCGCTGATAAACAAAATTTTGCATGATCCGACCCTTTTTTTAAAAAGGAATGGTTGTCATGGGAACAAATCCATATACCTTGATACTACCAGAAAGCTGTTCAAGCTGGATGAGTGACAGAGGATTAAGGATTAGAGGATTAAGGATTAGAGGATTAAGGATTAGAGGATTAAGGATTAGAGGATTAAGGATTAGAGGATTAAGGATTAGAGGATTAGAGTGAAAAAAACAGCATTTCTTTTCCCTGGCCAGGGGTCCCAGTCAATTGGCATGGGTCTTGAGTTTTATAAGGAATACGATTTTGTGCGGGAACTTTTTGACATGGCAGAGGAGGTCACGAAGATAAATCTATCAAGACTCTGCTTTAAAGGTCCCATGGAAAATCTTACCATGACCGTCAACCTGCAGCCTGCTGTAACCGCTGTGAACCTTGCCTGTCTTGCCGCAGTGAAAAAAGAGGGCGTAAAACCGGATATTACGGCGGGTCACAGTCTTGGCGAATTCAGTGCGCTATATGCATCAGGGGCTGTTTCAAAAGAAGATGTATTCAGCCTTGTTCTAAAGCGGGGAGAGTTGATGCACAGGGAATCTATCAGGCATAAAGGGGCTATGCATGCAATAATAGGACTTTCAATAGATGATGTTGATAAACTTGTTAAAGAGGTTCAGGCAGAGGGGGTTGTGTCTGTGGCAAATCACAACACTGCGTCTCAAATTGTTACTACCGGCGCTCCTGCTCAGGTTGAGAAGGTTTCGTTGCTTGCCTCTTCACAGGGAGCAAGGACAATTCCATTAAAGGTAAGCGGTGCATGGCATAGCGAATTGATAAAAGGAGCTGAAGATGAATTCAAGGAATTTCTTCAAACCCTTTCCTTTACCAGGCCTGAGATACCCATAATACATAATGTTACCGCAGACTTTGCAATGAACCCGGATAAAATTAAGGCTGTTATGGCAAAACAGTTTTGCAACCCTGTCAGGTGGTATGATTCAATGTGCAGGCTAATGGATGAAGAGGTGGAAATTTTTGCAGAGATCGGCCCGGGAAAGGTGCTTACCGGTTTGTTAAAAAAGATTTTACCAGAAGATTATCCTTGCAAAATCTATAATGTAAATAATATGAAGACACTTGAAAGATTTCTTCAAGAGGTTGCTTAGCGAGATCTTTGCAAAACGCACATTTTTGCTCAATTTTACGACGCTATCAAATTTTGCCTTTACTAATATATCAAATTGTGTTTAATTAATTTTTTTAAATAAATAGAAAAGAGTTGAGTATGAAAAAGAAGGATGTAGAATATTTTAACGAACTTCTCACCAAGCGGCTGGAAGAGCTTTTGGGCCATGCGGATGATACCGTCTCCGGCATGACCGCTCCGAAAGAGAATTTTCCGGATCCAACAGACCGGGCGTCCTTAGAGTCAGACCGCAATTTTATGCTTCGCATAAGAGACAGGGAAAATAAGCTGATAAAGAAGATTAAAAAAGCCCTTAAGCGTATTGATAATGATACCTTTGGAATTTGTGAAAAGTGCGGTGGCGATATTTCTATTAACCGTCTTAAAGCCAGACCTGTCACCACCCAGTGCATTGAATGCAAAACCAAAGAGGAGGCTTTAGAAAAAGCCCTTGGATTATAAAAAGCATGTGAGGATAGACCTTCACATCCATTCTACAGCTTCCGACGGAACACTTTCTCCGTTAGAAATCATTTCCCTTGCCCATAGTCTTAACTTAGGCGCTATTGCAATTACCGATCACGACACTATCGACGGCTCGAAAGAGGCGCTCGCCTTTGGCATACCCCCTTCACTTAAGTTTTTAACCGGTGTGGAAATCAGCGCATCCTTTGATCCATCTTTTCCCTGTACCGGGAGTTTCCATATGTTAGGCTATTCTATCAGGCTTGACGACCCGGTTTTAAACAAGGCGCTTGATCAGCTCCAGGATGCCAGAAAAAATCGGAATCCCAAAATCGTGGAACGTCTTAATAACCTGGGAATAGATATTTCCTTGGATGAAATTGCTGACGAATTTGGCGAAGGCCAGCTTGGAAGACCTCATATGGCCCAGATTATGGTGAAAAAAGGTTTCGTGAAATCGATTAATGAAGCATTTGATAAATACCTCGGCACAGGAAAGCCGGCATATGTTGACAAATATCGCCTTGGCTGCAAGCGGGCAATTGAAGTTATACTTGGCGCCGGAGGCATTCCAGTATTAGCTCATCCGGTTCTTTTGCACATTAAAGATAAAAATAGATTTGAGCGTTTAATAGCAAGTTTGAAGGAAACAGGTCTTAAAGGCATAGAGATTTACCATTCTGATCAACCACCTGATTTGGCAGCCTATTATTTTGATGTTGCAACAAGACATGGTTTATTGATGACCGGTGGGTCAGATTTTCACGGCTCTATTAAACCTGATATAAAAATGGGATCAGGCAAAGGCGATCTTTTTGTACCTTATGAACTGTATGAGAAATTAATAAAGTGCGCTAAAGTGCCTAAAGTATATTAAAGTGCCTAAAGTTAAGGAATTCTGCTATTTTATATCAGTAATTTCCGGTTAGAAAATTGCATACAATTAACAAAATAATATTTAAAAAACAGTTGGTTAAGTCAACTTTTTACTTGACATTCCATTGATAATGTGCGGAGTTTTTGATATTACCTATAATATCAAGGAGTTATAA
>CBDAFK010000281.1:0-5908 GCA_965195235.1 uncultured Desulfobacterales bacterium
ATTAAACACTCCAGAAATTGTGATCTTTTTATTGTTATAGGCTCTTCGCTTGCAGTTTACCCCGCAGCTTTTATGCCGGTATATGCAAAAGAAGCAGGCGCAAGACTGGTTATCATCAACATCGGCGAGACGCCATGTGACAAGCTTGCGGACATAGTCATAAATAGCAAAGCCGGCGAGACAATGGCAAGAATACTAAAGTTGTTTGGTGATCCCAAGGGGAATCGAACCCCTGCTCCCGGCGTGAGAGAGCGATTTAGCAATGATTACAGCGTATTCCACCTATCTTAACACCCATTAAAGACCATTTAGAGCCGTCAAAAGCCGTCAAAAAAGCCGTCTATCAATCGCGCTAACAACCCCCAGATTTTGTGTCAGCATTCACAAAATTATCATTACATGGGAAAGGCGTGTCTATGGTATCCCAGCAAAGTGTTTTACACTTGCCGATTCAGCACCGCTTCAATCTTTAACATAGTGTAATAGTATAGTAATTACAGTATAATACAGCGTTACAGTTTTTTGTAATTTGTTTACAACCAGCAATACAGAAATGTAATTTACAACGCCGTTATAACCAGAACAAAAGCAGGTGTAATTGTTCAGGAAAAAGCGATTACAGTCTGTCACAAATAATAAATCATATTGACTTAACCTTATCAGGAGACACAGAAAAGCCTGCTGCGGAATTAATCTTACTTGTTTTTTTCTTGGCAGGACGGTATGGACGATGAGGACGGTTTTTTTGTGATTTTGTATTTAAAATAACCATGTCCACCTGAAATTTAAGATATCATGAAGGTATCTGAACTTCAAAACTTCTGGCGAGATATTCTTCAAGAGAGAAAAGTTATAGACGTCCAGGAGGAACCCTTGATGAAATCTCGATTAAATTAATGTCCCGACTTGTTGATTTTCTGAGAACGACTAAAAAGGTTAATCAGGCTGATAATGAAAAATCTAAGGACACAAAATAAATGCTTAATAATCCTTATAGTGCTTTTATTTATTTGGACTTTTATCAATCTTTTCTACCCCTTTCCACAGTGTGTTACTCTTTTTAACCTCTTTTCACAGGACGATAAATTACTCTTTAAAATTGTAGCTTTCGCAAACATTTGCTTGGTAGCCATTACACTGCTCGCATTTTTTCAGACAAGAAAATCTGTAGATTTGGCTCGATCATCAAACGAAAGAGCGGAGAAAGTATATGTAGGGCAAAATAAACCGTTGATAGATATTACCCCTATAGCCCTTGGGCAGAGCTCAGCAGGTACCCATGTAGCTATTGAGTTGAGCGTAAGTAATTATAGTGGCTTTAAAGCATTTAATATTGGTTTTGACGTTAGATACGGAGAGCAGGGTTGGCATGGAGAATGGATAAAAGCCTCAGAGCAACCGGGAGGGGTTAAGAGGGGATATCGTTACGATCCATTACCAAAGATTATCATCCCCATATTGAAATCTGGAGCAACCATAAAAGCTAAACCGGATTCTCCAATTTTTAGCTCTGGGGTATTAAATTTGGAAAACGATGTATGCATATGCAAAAATGGTGAGATCATAGTGCAAATCAGGGTTAGATGGGAAAATAAGAATCATCATGTTTTCGATGAAGTTCATGAATATAAATTAATTTGCACCAAAGCCAGTAAAAATAATGGCAGATCTTTTACATTCATTCCAGTTGGTGTTGTTTCAAAAAAGAGTTTACCCTTGGATTCCTCACTTGTAACCGACAGCTAACTACTGCAGCTGAAAAACTCGTTACAGATATCTGCTATTCACGACAACAATTTAATAGACCCAAATTTTTAGGTTTCAAAAACATATCTAAACAGATGATGTCCTAAACAGGGTGAAGCGGTATGCTCCACCCTGATCTTATTTTTTACTACCCATACAGATTTTCAATCCATCTCATAGCTTCAGTGTCACTGACTCTCCCTAAATATCTCTGAGTTGTTGACAGATTAGAGTGTCTGAGGATTACCTTGCTCACAATCTCAATTGGTGTGCCTGCCCGTGATGCATAGGTCGCAGCGTGTCTTCTGAGATCATGAGTTCTTAAATGGACACCTACGAGCTTGCCTGCTTTTTGTATTACCATCCTGGCTCCCTGGTAAGTTATTGGGAAGATTCTCTGCTCAGGACTGATTCCTTCCTCCTTGATATATTCTTTTAACCTATCAGCAACCTTTTTAGGGATAAAGACGGCTTCAGCCTCTCTACCACTTTTTGGCCTCCTGAGAATCAGTCTTCGATCTTCAACGTCTTTAGGAGTTAGTTTCAGTACCTCCCCAATTCTCATCCCACCACGTGCCATAAGTTCCAGCATCAGACGATTCCTTGGTTTGACCGTTCTGAAAATAATTTCGTCAACAACATCCTTTTCCAGAATAGTCCAGGAAACTATTTTGGCAGGTCTAAACAGTTTTCTAAGTATAGGAGTAGTACAAGGATTTTGAAGACTTGGATCAACTGTGTTTTTTATTAAATTGAAAAATGATGACAACGGAGAATATCGGGTACGCTTGGTTGTCTGTCTGCACCCATCGGTGATTTGGTTAAGGAAAGAAAGGACTTCATCGGTCTTTATGGAGTCCAATTCTCTGTTCCCAAATTGACCGGTGAACCTTGATAGGACGAAGTCAGATGCTCGGATGGTATTTTTTTTGTGAATTTGTCCTGTGATACTCCATACAATACTTTACCGCTTGTGATACTTTCATGGGCTACCTCCTTTTCTTGGGTTATAAGGGTTTAGCTAACTATTTGACAAATCTTACGATATCAAGTAGATATCTTCAATAAAATTATTCAATCTTGGCTTATTATCATGGCAAGATATCTGAACTTCAAAATGTCTGGCGAGATAGCCTTCAATGGGGTTATCCGGTTTTCTGTTTAATATCCAAATTGTTGTGATATACAGTTAGGAAAACTGTTTTGGGGCTAATTTTGGGACAACAATCATGAAATCTGTGGGAATAGTCAGAAACTGTATAATAACTTGGTTCTTGATACAATGGAGATTACAGAAGGAGGCGCTTTGCGTCTTCCCAACCCTTAATATCCTAATGGATAGAAAGGAGCATATTATGAGTAAGATAATCTCTTACTTGACAATGGGAAGCGCTCATTTGAAACTGGTCGCTAACAAGAATTAATAATAGAATAAGGGGCATTAACCACCCTCGTGTTTTATTAAAAATTCGTTGTGGCCTTCCAGTTTCAAATGCTTCCGCAAGGGAGTCAGTTGGAAATGAGTTGGTGACTTATTATCCGACTGGCGCCTCCCTCTGTGGTCTCCATTTTTTATATAACATCACACGACATTAGCAACCACAACACCCGGAGGGATATTATGGAAAACGAAAATGAATTTAAATGCAAACTATGCATCAAGGGAAATAAACCACCAATGATCTGTCGTGATTGTGGACATAAATTTTGTCATCATCCATTACCAGACGGTAATTATTCTCTTGAAACAACGCCTTGTTGCCCTAAATGCAGTAGCTATAATATAGCGATATAGATTTTTAGACAGCATATTATCAAAAGCATCGTACACCATAAGGAACTGGTCCCAATCTAAGTAAATTGAACTTTTACCAAAATGCATAAGATATTTGCTTTTATCTTTCCGTAAAATCAATTCTTGGCATTCCCCTTCGGGAGCATTGAGTACAACTATATGTTGAGAAACTTTCATACTAACCTCTCAATTAAAAGTTTATAACCAATCGTGCACCGGACGCTGAACAGCGCGCCGGTGACCTCTGCGTTATCCTTCCGAGGTTTCCGTACATACGGAAATTTTTCCCTCACACATCCTTTCCCTCTGCCGTACTCAAACCAGGTAAGCATCATCTCACCGTTTACTTAAAGGGTAAATTCCTTGGCAGCATAGTATAATAGTATAGTATATCAACTTATCCCATCATTCTCACCATCCCAACTGTCAAATGCAAAAAGGAAAATCTCGATAAAGCAGGACTCCATTTATAATTTAAGTAGTTAGGAACTCATTCAATAAATTACTGATAAAATTGGACGCTGAATTATTAAATTTAGACGATATACTTTACTACTTTATTACTTCTCACTTATCTTCACAAATGCCTTTCAGAAGCCTCAAGATGTCCATATTCGGCCTTTTATACTTTTAGACAAGCAAAGGGGGTATTAATCATAGGAACATAGTCATTTATTCGATTTCTCCCACCGACTTCTTTTTGGCTTTTTTTAGACCGAGGAATCGACACGCATGTCATATTCTGTGCTCTTCTTCTTACATAATAAAAACTTAATTATCAGACAGACTTGAGGTTCATCATAATCAAGAGCCTATAACAACAAATTTCAGCCCCGACAAAATCATGCCTTTTATAACTTGCGTCCATCATGATAATTCTTATTATGTAATCGAAAGCACAGAATCTGCCACGCTCCTGCTGTATTAATATCCCACGGCTTGTGCTTCTCTACTATTTTAAAAAAAATCCTGCTTTGATACCCTATTGCCTGATGCGGGGGTAATTAATTCTCACTTGTTTTTTCCTATAAAGGACGTTATTAAGGATTATGTTTTTGTGATATCAGAAAACATCACAATCTTTTGATACCAATTGATATATTTGGATATTGGTAAGTTATCTGAACTTCAAAATGCCTGTGGGAATAGTCAGAAACTATATAATAACTGGTTATATGGCTTATATCAGAAAGGATACACACTGATGAAATGCAAATATTTTTCTATTTTCACTATGTTCTGTCTATTGTTAATTTCAACAGTATCCTATGCAGAAATTGAAACAATAACCAGCACGGTAAGACAACCTTTTGGGGGGAGCCAATCTCCTGATGATGCCCGTATTGCCGCATTTGTCAAAGCTAAGCGTGAAGCTTTGGAACAGGCGGGAACCTACCTTGAAAGCCTTACCATAGTTAAAAACTCTGTTCTTGAAAAGGATGAAATTTTTGCCTTAACTGCCGGTGTCCTAAAAGCGGAAATCGTATCGCAAAAGAATTATGCTACAGCAGATGCATTTGGAATAGTTATTGTCGCAAAAGTAGATGTGGATACAAATATACTTGAGGAAAGGGTTAGCAAGCTGCTTAAAGACAGAAAGCTTTTAAAGAAGTATCAAGACGCTCAGGAGCGTGAAAAAGATTTATTAGTTAAGATAAAATCTCTGGAAGAAAAGAACAGGAAATTACAAAGTTCTTTTTCCAATGAGGATAAAGCTAACTTAAAAGAAGAATTCAGAAAAACCTCCAATCAATTAACTGCCACGGAACTAAATGAAAAGGCCTTTGCATTATGGGATAATGGCTTTTATACGGATGTCATTAAAGCGATAGGGTATTTAAAAGATGCAATTCGTTTAGATCCGGATTATGGAGAGGCTTACAACAACATCGGGTTGGCCTACAACAGCAAAGGGGAATATGACAGGGCAATAGAGTATTATCAAAAGGCTCTGAAAATAGACCTTAAAAAATTGGGGCCGGAACATCCAGAGGTAGCTGGTGTTTACAACAACATCGGGTCGGCTTACAACAGCAAAGGGGAATATGACAGGGCGATAGAGTATTATCAAAAGGCTCTGAAAATAGACCTTAAAAAATTGGGGCCGGAACATCCAGAGGTAGCCGGTGTTTACAACAACATCGGGGCGGCCTACCACAGAAAAGGGGAATATGACAGGGCGATAGAGTATTATCAAAAGGCTCTGAAAATAAAAATCAAAAAATTGGGGCCGGAACATCCAGATACAGCCAATGCTTACAACAACATCGGGGTGGCTTACCACAGCAAAGGGGAATATGACAGGGCAATAGAGTATTATCAAAAGGCTCTGACAAGAGACCTCAAAAAATTGGGGTCAGAACATCC
>CBDAFK010000282.1:0-10457 GCA_965195235.1 uncultured Desulfobacterales bacterium
CGTAAGATACAAAAAATGTTAGTGTTCTTGGTTGTAACTAAAAATCACGTAAGCCCCGGAATAATCCGGGGCTTTTTTTATTGGAACACAGAAAGAAGGTGTATATTGAATTTCAAGTCTTTTAATTTTCATCCCAATGTCGCGGCAGGCGTCGTAGCGGCGGGATATGTAACCCCGACCCCGATTCAGACTCGGGCAATTCCGCAGGTCCTAAAGAATCATGATGTGATGGGGCTGGCCCAAACCGGCACCGGTAAAACGGCTGTCTTCGTTCTGCCGATACTGAATCGGTTGATCGAAAAAAAAACGGCCTGCATCCGTGCTCTGATCATGGCCCCCACCCGAGAGCTGGCCGAACAGATTCATCAGGCTATTGAAACTCTGGGTCGCAAGACCCGCCTGAGAAGCACTACTGTTTACGGTGGCGTTGGTATTAATCCGCAGATTCAGAAACTGAAACGTGCTGATATTGTTGTGGCCTGCCCCGGTCGGCTTCTTGATCATATCAACCGTGGTACCGTCGATCTTTCCCAATTGGAAGTGCTGGTTATTGATGAAGCCGACCAGATGTTCGACATGGGGTTTCTCCCTGATATCCGGCGCATTTTGAAACATCTTCCCAAAAAGCGTCAGACGCTGCTTTTCTCGGCTACAATGCCTACCGAAATACGTCGCTTAGCAGGGGATGTTCTGCGAGATCCGATCACCGTCCAGGTGGGGATTACCGCACCTGCGGATACGGTTCATCATGCGCTCTATCCAGTGGCTCAGCATTTGAAAACGGCGCTACTGTTAAAGCTGCTGGGAAATACCACCGCCGAGTCGGTGCTTGTATTTACCCGGACCAAGCATCGCGCCAAAAGCCTGGGGAAAAAGCTGGCTGGTGCCGGATACCGTTCGACTTCTCTGCAGGGAAATCTTTCCCAGGGAAAACGGCAAGCCGCATTGGATGGCTTTCGAGACGGGACATTTAAGATCCTGGTGGCCACTGATATCGCCGCCAGGGGCATTGACGTTACCAAAGTTTCGCATGTCATCAACTACGATATTCCTTCCACCCCCGATGCATACATTCACCGAATCGGACGGACCGGCCGGGCGACTCGCAGCGGCGAAGCGTTCACCCTTATTACCGGAGAAGACAAAGAGATGGTCCGCGCCATCAATAAGCTTATCGGCGCTTCTATAGAGCGACGAACCCTGGCGGACTTCGACTATAAGGCTGCGCCGGTAACACCGCAAAGAAAAGGCCCCCAACGTACCCGATGCGGGTATCAAACGCAAAGGAGCAAGCCCGCCCATGAGCCAAAAGGACGGGTTAGGAAAGGGGCGTTTGCCTGGCTGTCCACCCCAGAGGCGAAGGTAGCCGGCAGGGCGGAACTTAGGGGACATTGTTGACCATAGATAGTTATTTGAAGCTCCCCGCCGAAAGCAGCGGGGAATGCGCTCGTTTTTGCGGTTCAACGATGAATTGAGAAAAGTGGGAAATTAGAGGAGTTTTTTATAAACGTCTTTACGGTGTCCGACTTTTACGACAAGGATGACGAGTCGATCCTCATGAATTTCATAAACAATCCGGTAATTACCAGCACGAATCCTATGAAAAGTATTGTTGCCTTTCATTTTGGTAGTAGCCGGGTCAGGCAAATTTTAAGGGTTGGGCGATTTTGATGAATTGGTAAAAAACCGAATTCATCAGGTGTTAAGTGTTAGGTGTCAGGTTAAAGCACTTGTGTTTTTTATCTAACTGTTTAACACTCAATAAATAAAGACAGACTACCCTTGCAATACGTTTATTTCGACAGCCCTTATAGCATCAGCGGCAGAACTCGTTATACCGCCTGTATAGCCTGAGCCTTCGCCTATGGGATACAAATTTTTGATATTTACCGATTCAAATTTTTCATTGCGTTTAATCCGTACAGGAGATGAAGTTCTTGTTTCCGCACCTAACAATATCGCATGATTTGAAACAAATAATGGAACTTCTTCTTTCCATTTATTAAATGCGGCCAACAGCTCCTCGACCACAAATGCTGGAAAAATGTCTTTCATATCAGCGGGAACGGCCCCCATCTTATACGAGTTTTTATTTAAGCCTGCAGAACTGCTATTGCCTAAAAAATCCATCAAATTTTGCGCAGGAGCTTCCCATCTTCCTCCTCCCGCGTTAAAGGCCTTTCGCTCAATATCCTTTTGGAACTCTAAACCAGCCAAAGGACTGGTTGATTTATAATCATCCGCATGACAGCTTACAACAAGCGCTGCATTTGAAAATTCAGATGACCTGGGTGAGTAGCTCATCCCGTTTAAAACCAGCATGCCTTGATTAGATGAAGCATTAATTACCTCACCTCCAGGGCACATGCAGAATGTATAAACCCCCCTCCGAATTTTTCGATTGGTATAATTTAAAGAATAGGTAGCAGCCCCTAAGCCAGGAAAATCCTTATATTTATCGCCATATCGCATAAGATTAATAGTTTCAACAGGATGCTCAATTCTCACACCAACAGAAATCGGCCTCTGCTCAATAGCAACCCCTTTTTCATGCATCATCTCAAAGGTGTCGCGCGCAGAATGTCCCAAAGCAATATAGATACTTGAAGAAAGATATTCCTTCTCACCATTTATTATAATACCTGAAGCCTTACCCTCTGATATCAGGATGTCCGTCATTTTTGAGCCATAATATATCTCACCGCCTCTCTCCTGGACATAGCTCCTTATATTACGAACTATCGCGTACAACACATCAGTCCCCAAATGGGGCTTGCTTATGTACCCTATTTCTTCAGGCGCACCAAATTTAATAAAAGTCTTCAACACCCGATTTACATAGCTCGAATTATGATTTCTTCTGGAAAACAGCTTCCCGTCCGAGTATGAACCGGCGCCGCCTTCACCAAACTGAATATTTGATTCAGGGTTTATCTCCCTTTCTTTTATCAGTCTTTGAACATCAAGGGAGCGTTCTTCTATCTTTTTACCTCTTTCAAATATTAAAGGTTTAAGCCCATAATCAATAAGTTCAAGAGCAGCAAACATGCCGGCCGGACCGAAACCTACGATTATAGGCCTGTCTTTAATGTTGGTTGTTTTCCTGTTTGCTTTTATTGGTTCGCTGTAGGTTGGGAAGTTTTGCTTGTTTTGAAAGCCATCAGGAGTCCTGACAATTAGTGAAATTTTGTAATAAAACTGTTCTTTATTGCGCACATCAAGGGATTTGCTCAGAATTTTCGCGATGGTTATATTCCCTGCGTCAATTTCCAATTGTTGGGAAGCGGCTTTTACGTATTCATCCATCCCGTCTTTTTGAATGGGAATTTGTAAATCGCTGAGTATTAGCTCCAAAGAAATACTCCTGTCTCTAATGCAAGTCTGCACCTGCTGATTCGGTCTTATCCGCCCAGTACCGGGAAAAGCTGTTTAAGGCCGTTGGCAATGAACTCCACGCCCACCGCGGCCATAATAAGACCCATGAGCCGGGTTACCACGTTGATGCCTGTTTTGCCAAGCAAACGGGTAATGGCGGGGGCCAGTCTAAACGAAAGGAAGGTCAAACATACCAGGAGCACTATGACACCGAGCAGATAAAAATAGTGTGCGACAGATGTATAGCGCTGGGCGTAGAGGATAACGGTGCTGATCGCTCCGGGCCCAGCCAGGAGCGGGGTGCCCAGGGGTACCACGGCCACGCTGTCGCGCTCGGCAGAGTCGAGCCCCTCCTCTTTTGTTTGCTTGACACGGCTTATCTTGGCATGCAGCATGGAGATGGCCATGAGCAAAATCAGGATACCGCCGCCAACCTGGAAGGAACCTACCGATATTCCGAAGAAGCGAAGGATGGCGTCGCCTGTGAACAGGACAATAACGAGAATTATCCCCATGGAGACAGAAGCCATGAAGCCGTTTTTGTTGCGGACCCCATCAGCCTTATCCGCTGTCAGGTTAATGAAAATAGGGATGACTCCCACTGGGTTGACAATGGCCAGCAGGGCGGCAAAGAATTTGAGGTATTCGCTGATATTTCCTGGTTCCATATATAAAACCTTTTTTAACTTTCTTTTCGGACAAAGCCTTCTTCGAGGTCATGTCTCCAAAGATGTTTGGTTGCATTTTTCCCCTGGAAGGGTTCAGCTCACCGATTATCTTTTCTCAGTGCATCCCTTGAAGCTCTATCCACAAGTGTAAAAAGCCTGTCAATATTATCTTTTTTTTTCGATAACTGGTGCCCACGCACTTTAACAAATTTACAATCCAACTGATCGATCATTCTATAAAACTCCTGATACAGCTCATAATTATTGAGGCGCTTATTTTTCTTTGAAAAATAATCACTTTTTTCCAACCGATCACGTCTTCCCTGTAAACCCATAATGTTTTGAGAATCAGTATATACAGTCACCTTGCTACCCAATGCTTCAATATCGCTTAGCGCCCATAATAAAGTCTGCAATTCCAGCTTCGCTGAAGACGTATTCTCAAATCGCCTCACTTTCACGCGCGCTTTCAAAGAATCCTCCGGAAGTCCACGTTCGGAGACAGCCAGGTAAGCCCCATATCCAATATTTGTCTGAGTGTTCACACTTCCATCTATAAGTAGGATCAGTTTATCCATAACGAGAACAGTTGCAATATCGAAATCTCCTTCATGGGTCAAAGGCAGACTTGACCCCTTTTCTTTAAGTAGGATCAGTTTATCCATAACGAGAACAGTTGCAATATCGAAATCTCCTTCATGGGTCAAAGGCAGACTTGACCCCTTTTCTTCCACGATTTTGATATTGGAGCGTATAGAGGTGTATTAAACTTTCACGGTGTGAAGAAAAAATAAGTTGATAAGTTTAATACGTCCCGCATGTCCTCCCTGTGTCTCTGCTATTTTTTCGTGCTTTTCGTGTGTTTAGTGATTTGTATTAACTGCTTAATATCTTCTTCAATTTCTTTTAAATTATGCTCTCTGGCTATCTGTTTTAGTTCCTCTTTATACTTTTCAAATTCCTGATTTGATTTTTCCACTGCCATTTCGTGACTGACTTTTCCAGCATGAGCAAGCAATTCTCTGCCATTGAGTTGTAAAATATCATCTAATTTATTTATCCAATCCGTCATGTACATCAGCTTGTGCTGTTGCGCCATTGTTTCCGCAAAAGCAAGATATTGCTCTACCAAAAGACCGAGTAATTTTATTTCTTTTTCGTTTAAATAGTTTTTGGCGATACTGATATCACTTTTTTTCATTTTAACATCACTTTTTTTATCGTAAGACTGCATTCCCAAAAGAGGCAGCGCGGCGTCTACTCTTCGGTAAACAAGTTCTGCGGCAGTCTGCCTGCTGATTGCCCAGATCAGCTTATTCTGTACTATTTTAAAGAACTTTATTGTTTTCTCATCTTTCGGATCATAGTCGATACTGGTTGTATAAATGTCTTTTATTTTCTGATAGAAAAATCTTTCTGACAAACGGATTTCACGGATTCGTTCTTGTAACTCGTTGAAATAATTCATCGAATTACCTGTTTTAAACCGCTCATCGTTTAAGGCAAAACCTTTAATAATATATTCTTTCAGGCGCTCTGTTGCCCATATTCGAAACTGTGTTCCTTGCTTAGATTTTACCCGATAACCGACAGAAATGATTACATCAAGATTATAAAATTGAGTATCATAAGTTTTGCCATCATGGGCAGTTGTTCGGAATTTCCGAACAACTGAATTTTCTTCTAATTCTCCTTCTTTAAAGATGTTTTTAATATGTTCGCTAATAGTTGACTTGGATTTTTGAAAAAGTTTGCACAAATGCGCTTGCTTCAACCAAACGGTTTCATCTTCCAGCCGAACATCAATTTTGATATTGCCGTCTTGATTATGATATATAACAATTTCGCTTTGTGATTCTTCCATTGGTTTATTTATCTTTAAGTTTTGTTGTTTTATTTTGAACCACGAAAGGCACGAACGACACGAAAATTTTATTTGTTTTTTTTCGTGTGGTTCGCAGTCTGCCTTGTGAAATCATGTTTACTTTTATTTAACTGGGGTCAACTACATTCTTCAGTTCAAATACCACGTCAACTTATAAACTGATGTCCCGCAAATTTTCCCTTGTCTCTCATGTTCGCATATTTCTTCAAACTCATGGCTTTTCCAATGGCCTCATCACAACAGTTGGGTCATTCCGATAACGATTTCGTCCGCACGCTTTAGCGGGACGATAATCCAGAGGAAGTAGTCCACAGGTAACTCCATCGAACGAAAACCAACTTCCAAATGAGGTTCATCCAACGGGAGTATTTGTCGCCGGTGGATGACATTCATTAATGCACCTTCGACAAAGTGGCCCATGGCGTCCTCGAATGAGATGCCTTTCACCTGCTGCCTTGCAAAGCTTTCCAAGCAATCCAGCTTATCAAACCACCATCTCTCGCAGATGGAATGCGCCTTCCGCAGCACGATCTCCTGCTCAGGGCGTGACAACTTGGCCGTGTCATAAAAGATATCCCGATCATTCATAAGTACCCATTCCTGCTACTGTTCCCGGATAGTATCTGCCTGTGCAGATGGCCTTCAGAAAAAAGCAAAAAAGGAAAAGGGGTCTGCCTTTGACCCTTAATAATTTTGAGCAAGGGTCAAAGGCAGACTTGACCACTTTCCCTTCCCAGGAAATTTGAAATTTTTCTTAATATTAAATTCGGCAGTGAATCCCTGTTATTTAGAGTCACTTCATTTATTTCTATATCTCCCCTGTTTTTTATTTCTTGTATAAAATCATCACCGCCAAGGGTTATTGTGCCTACAACGATATTAGACGAATCAAGAGCATTGGTTGCCGCTTGTTTGAAAACTTCGGAAAAACATTCCATCTTGCCAATCTCGTCAAGTATAATGACATTATTTTTTGCAGGGATGATTGAAGGCACAGCAATGGTTTCGATATTCTCAATACTTACCCCATATCGCCTTATATGAAAATCAGATATAATATCCTGATGAGCAAGATAGCCCGTTCTGCCATCAAGGGTCTTCATTAAGAAACCCAGCCTTTTCCCCGCCGTTCTCTCTTCTTCTGTATAAAATCCATTGGCAGGAAGGCCCATTTTTTTGATCACTTTCTTGATGATAGTAGTTTTTCCCGACGAAGGAGGCCCTGTTAAAAAAATATTTTTCTTCATATCATTCACATGCGTGAATCAAATTGTAAGTTAAATAGGTAAGAGCGCAAGTCTTCCCTATTTTTGTTCACGGGATTATACCTAACATTGAATTAGATATCTCTCCAACACAATTATTAAGTTCCCATCCGCCTGCCTTCGCAGACGATCTGAACCTCAATATTTTTCTTTTCAAGATCACTTGCCGCAGATTGAAGGATTTTATGAATATCAAAAGCAATGGCGCGCCTTTGTTCCAGCTTTGTTGTAAAAAATACCAACCTTTTCGTCCTTTCTCCTTACAATTATTGAAGATTCCCTGTAGCAAGCAGCGGGGAATCTTCGACTGTAAGGAATTCTGTCAATTTTTTGATTCGCTCGCTAACCCCGCCGCAAGCAGCGGGGAATGCGCTCGCTGTTCAGTTCAATATAGTCAACAAAGTCCCCAAGATTCCCTCAAGAGTCAAGCATAGACTTGACACTGACCCACGCAAAAAACTACCGTAAACCAATAATCCAATGAACTCCCCCTGCTTCCGCTACGATTTTAATCTTGTAGCGTATAGAGGTATATTAAACTTTTGCGGTGTGAAAAAAATAAGTTGATAAGTTTAATACGTCCCGCATGTGTCCCCAGCATGTCCCCATTAATGCTAATTTGTAAACTGCAAAACTAAAGGGCGTCCCGTAAATCCCGCCATCAAAATAGTCCTGCCCAAAGTGTTTGATTTGTTTTAACCGTTCATCATCCATGGCAAAACCTTTAATGATGTACTCATACAAAATCTCGCCTGCCCATTTTCGAAATTCGATTGCTCGGTGCGAATTGACCCTAAACCCTACTGCGGTTATGGCTTTTAAGTTATAAAACTTTGAAACATAGGATTTACCATCTTCCGCAGTATGTCGGAAATCCCGACATACTGAATTTTCCAATAATTCTCCTTCGGAAAAAATATTTTTTAAATGCTCTGTAATGGTAGTTCGCCCTTTTTCAAAAAGTTCCGCCATTTTTTTTGAGTCAGCCAAAGGGTTTCTTCATAAAAAAAGACATCTATATTTACCTTGCCACTTTTTGTTTTAAAGACGACAAAATTAGAAAAGGGTTGTAATTCGGAAGAGTTTTTGTTTTTCATAATTATATCACCGTCACTTTCGTTTCTATATTTTTATCAGTCAAGTCCAGTGTCTGCATTAATAAATACTAAGCTTAATGCAATACGGTTTTCATTTCCTGACTACCTTCCTCATTTAAAAATACGCCAAAATGAATCTTTATGCCAATTTCCATATCATCTTCAATTACAGCGCAAAACTCTTTTTTTCGGATTCCAACAAAATGTTGAGTACAAAATCCCGGTCCATAAGCGCTTCGCCTTGTTTTAGCGAGATAACGGTTTGCTCAGGCTGCTTTTGTATATCCAACCGGTGAGACGGGCTTTGGAAAGATGCATTGGCTAAAGGCCCTAAAACGGTTAAAGTAATCTTAAAAGGATTGTCAGCCATCAAATCGTATTCATGGGTCTGGTGTGGTTGTATTCCGACGTTTTCAGGATCGCCGTAACGCGGCGCAATAGTTGTGGGCATGAAAAACCTCAGGGAATTGTCTTGCCACTTGTAAAGCTCTGCATAAGTGATGAATATTTTGATTTCATCCTCAGGCTGAATATTGCCGACGTTCATGGTGTAAAGACCGGGTTCAATCTGCTCCAGCATAATGGCTGTGTCGCCATCTGTGATGGCATCTTCGTATTTATCCTCTGCTTCTGATTTTTCAATAACTACCTCTTTGAGCTCTTTTGTTCCGGTTTTTATGGTCATGTCCAGCAATACAGCATCTATCGGCAACGAGAAAGTGTACACGGCTTCTATATTGATCTTTTCCAGATTATGATAAACTTGGAGGACGGTTACCTCGCAAAGCAGGTTTTCCATTACTGCTTCGACGTTTACCGACTGAAGCGCAACTCTTGCATCCTCTGTGGTCTCCAGAACAGGCGCGGTTATCCCTCTAAACATATTGTTTTTCCTCATTCTTTATTCTTTTGTATAAGCTCATAACTTCACGGAACAGGATACGAACTTGATCCGGGTTTAATCCGGCCCGTTTAGGTTCAATGTGAAGTTCCACGCCGTCGCTAATATAAAGGTGGCTCCATACTTCGACCGAACCCTGTTTTTTTAAAATGGGAGGCGGCATAGGTTTTTCATTTTGAAAAGCATCCTTTTCGCTGTTTAATATTTCCTGAATGCGATCAAGGGTAAGCCCCGCGTCCTTCCATTTCCGCACAGCCAGCAACTGTTCCAGATGGGTATGAGTGTAAAAAGCTCCTTTGCCGATCCCTTCAGGCCGTACCACCAACCCCTTTTGAATATAAAACCGCACCTTGCGCTTATTCATTTCCACTAAAGCGCAAATCTCGTCGAGAGTAAATTTTTTATCTCTATTTTTCATAACACCAATACTATACACCATTAGTGTCACTGTCAAGTTAAAAATATCACAATTATTGATATTACAGGAATCCACATCATATTCTGACGTTTCTTCCTTGAGCAGGATCATAGTCGCGTCAAACTGGAGGATACAGAAATATAGACCTGTAGGAATTTAAAAAGGGGGCTTGAATTGGGGAATTAAACGGCGAAAGATTTTTTTCATAAAAACCTAAAAACAAAGTCCGTGCCCGCTGATTATTCGCCAAGCCTCTTGCCGTCAAGAAGGTATTTAGCAACATAGTCGTCAACAGACTTCTCAATAGGAGTGATTTCTTTTTCATACCCATTTTTTCTTATTTTCGAAATATCAGCACAAGTATAGTACTGATATTTTTCACGGATTGCTTCGGGCATATCGATATAATCAATCTGTATCGGCTTTCCAAGGGCATTAAAAATCGCTGAAGCAAGTTTATTCCAGGTATTTGCCACGCCACTACCGATGTTGAAAATACCGGCACTGTTTTTGTTTGTTAGAAAATGGAGCGTCATGTCAACAGCATCTTTAACATAAATGAAATCACGCATCTGTTCGCCATCGGCATAGTCGCTTTTGTAAGATTTAAAAAGCTCTATTTTTCCGGTCGCCAAAATTTGTTCAAATGCTTTATGTACAAGGGACCTCATGTCGCCTTTATGATATTCGTTTGGCCCAAAAACATTAAAAAATTTGAGCCCTGCCAATTTCTTAAGCAACCCGTTTCGCAAAGCCCACAAATCAAAGAGCTGCTTCGAGTATCCATACATATTCAACGGCCGAATCCTGTTTAACCCGGCTTCATCATCGCTGAATCCTTTGTTTCC
>CBDAFK010000283.1:0-3637 GCA_965195235.1 uncultured Desulfobacterales bacterium
TTTGTGAATCCATCCCCTGTCTCCATCAGCATGCTGAATATTAATCCACTTGCCTTTTCGCTTAATAACCTTAAACGGAATTCCTTTCTCAACAGAAAATAATATTTTATAGTTTAAGCCAGGGCCTGACCGGATGTTGCATTTCTCTTTATTTGTGATGACGGACGGAATTTTATTGACAAGCGATTTATGCACCCACCCTTCATCTTCTTCAAAGTCGCGAAAATGATACCATGGACCGGACTTCTCCAAAACAACAATTGGATGGTATTTCTCCACGTTCCATATGATATCGTACTTTGTTCCCGGTCCGGAACGGATATTTGCCAGAGGGACCTTTATTGTAAGGCGCTCAGCCAGAGCATCAGTGCTGCAAATAATGAGTAAAACTGCAACCATAATGGGGCATAGTATCTTTGAACAATTTTCAGACAATCTCCTAATTAAATCCAATCAGCTTTCCTCCCTGATAAACGGAAAAAGCTGCAACCCATGCAAGAGATGTGGTGTAAGCAATACTGAAAAACATCCACTTAAAAGAGCCTGTTTCCTGTTTGATTGCTGCTATTGTTGCAATACATGGCAGATATAAAAGAACAAAGATCATCATTGAAAGCGCTGAAAGAGGGGTCATACCAGATGATATAATGGTTTTTTGAAGTGCGTCGTCCTCTTCTTCTTCAACAGCATAAAGAATTCCCATTGTGCTGACAACTATTTCCTTGGCAACAAAACCTGTAAGAAGGGCGACCCCGCCGCGCCAGTCTATACCAAGAGGAGCAAACAGCGGAGCAAGTTTTTTCCCGATACAGCCCATAAATGATTTTTCCATTTTTTCTGCATCTTGAGCCAATTTAATTTTCCTTATACCAGCATCACGCTTTTCCTCAATGGATTGCATGCCGGATATATCAACAGTTTTGGCGGCAGCTTTGATTTCTGCTTCATATAACGCATTAATTCCGGCAAGTTCCGCGGCATAATCGACAGAATACTGTATGTTTCCGGGAAATGCTGAAAGAGCCCATACAACAACAGAACCGATGAGTATAATACCCCCCATCTTTTTTAAAAACATCTTGCCCCGGTCCCACATATGAATCAATACGCTTTTTAACATGGGGGCTCTGTATGGAGGCAGTTCCATTACAAATGGGGCATCAGCCCCTTTTAAGACAGTGGATCGAAACAGGCGGCCCGAGAGAAATGCAGCGATAATTCCTAAAATATAAATGGCAAATAATACGCTTCCGGCTTTAGCGCTGAAAAAGGTGCCTGTAAGAATTATATAAACAGGCAGTTTGGCCGAGCAGGACATAAAGGGGGTTATGAGTATGGTAAGTATGCGGTCCTTTTCACTTTCAAGGGTGCGGGTAGCTATGACGGCCGGGACACTACAGCCAAAACCCATTAGCATGGGAATAAATGATTTGCCGTGAAGCCCGATAAGATGCATTATCTTATCCATAAGAAAAGCTGCTCTTGACATATATCCTGTATCTTCAAAAAGCGCTATGCAGAAAAACAGGATTAATATGTTCGGCAAAAAAATTATTACACTTCCCACTCCTGCAATTATACCGTTTATAAGAAGATCCTTTAAAAGGCTGTCCGGAAGAAAACTTTCAAATAATACTGAAATACCGCCAACGCCCATGTCTATCCAGCCCATGGGATAGGCCCCTAATGAAAAAGTCAACTGGAACATGGCCCAGATAAAAAATATGAAAATAGGAAACCCGATAAACCGGTGCGTCAGCACAAGATCAATATTCCGGGATATATCGATACGATTTTTTGTAGAAGTTGTAAGTACCTCCTTTATTATTCCGGCAATAAATCCGTACCGCTCATCTGTCATTACTATTTCAGGTTCTTCATCAAAACGATTTATAAGCTTTTTTCGAAGCTCTTGTATCTCCTGAATAATATCCTGAGCGTTATTCCCCGCTTCCTGGGCAACACGTTCTTTTACAATCATGTCATCTTCGAGCAGCTTGATTGCCGTCCACCTGTTATTATAAGGAAGTTTCCCGACGATTTTTTTTTCAATTGAGCGCTGCAGTTTTGCGATTGAACTCTCGATATCCTTGCTATACTTCACTTTGCGCTTCTGCGAAATTCCAGATTTTGACTCCGCCAGTTCAATAGCTTTTTGCAAAAGCGTGTCAATACCCTCATTTTTATTTCCAACCGTAAATACTACCGGCAGATCAAGAAGTTCAGACAGTTTTTCAGCATCAATCTTCAATCCGCGTGTACGGGCGACATCAGCCATATTAAGAGCGAATATGACCTTGCAGTCAATTTCTCTTAACTGGGTTGCAAGATAAAGGTTGCGTTCAAGGTTAGAAGCGTCGATTATATCGATTAGAATATCCGGGCATTCATCAATGACATAATTCCGGGCAATAATCTCTTCTACAGAAAAAGGGGTTAAACTGTATGTCCCGGGCAGATCGACTATTTTAAGATCATAGCCATATTTATGGACAATCCCCTCTTTTTTTTCCACAGTTACCCCGGGCCAGTTTCCGACTTTCTGCCTGGTTCCGGTGATATTGTTAAATAGTGTTGTTTTCCCTGAATTGGGATTGCCTGCAAGGGCTATGGTAATACTCTTGTGATGCATTATGGTAAATCCTGTTTTACACTATTGACGATTATTTGCGCTGCTTCTTCAACCCGAAGGGATACGTGATAGCCCTTTACAATCAATTCAAGAGGATCTTTCAGGGGGGCATATTTTTCCACGTATATCTCAGCGCCATTAATTAAACCCATTTCAAGTATCCTTCTTCGCAGGGTGCCATTTCCTCCGACATGAACTATAGTGCTGGTTTGTCCTTTTTTCATTTCACTAAGCAGCATAAATAAATCTCCGGAAAATTAAAAACAATCACGACTCTTTTCAAGGCGTACGCCGCAAAACACGAAATTCTGTTACTTGAAAAGACCTGGCTGCGTGCGGACACGCACAGGCAGGCCGGAATAACGGTAAAGGTAGTTGCTGGACTTTTTACGAGTTCATATTACCTGCTTGGTCCCGGTATATCATAGGTAGTGCATGTGCCGGTTGAACAGTGCCTTGTTTTAATGCCTACCTTTTGATTTGAGCCTGAACCGCTGCCCATGGCGTAGCTCGTTGTACTGATAATTCGCTCAAAATCCTTGGAACCACATTTTGGGCATTTAAGTTCGAGCTCTTCATCTTGACTCATGACAAGCAACTCAAAATATTCCTGGCATTTTAAACATTTATATTCATATATCGGCATCACTACTCTCCTTGAAAAAATATATGTAACCCAACGATGATAAATTAGTAAAAAGCTGTATTATGCCGCCTGCGGCATTGTAACCGAAAATAACTTTTGCGTAATGAGCTTCAGGTATGATTAAATTTAAATCAGGAAACTGTCTGAATGTATTAGAAATCGTTAAGAAAGAACCTGACACGATATCGTTATTTATAAAGGATTGTCGGATTATCACAATTATTATTTTTATTATGGCCTGTTCTTTCTTTACGATTTCTTATACGTGAGTTTTTCCTGGTTTAAATTTAATTATACCTGAAGCGGTACCTGCCAAAAACCGGACTTTTTTGTTCAGGCATTAGTTAAGTTATTTGAAA